>VKHO01000059.1 GCA_011125455.1 Chlamydiales bacterium STE3
CCATTGCAGGAGTCCTCTTTTGTCCGTTTGTTGTCAGACTCCCGTGGTTGATTACCCAGTTATATAAATCAACATAAATCCAGATCTTCTGTTTCTGTCTTGCTCTGCTTTTGGAAAGACATCGACTTCTTCTCCTGCAACAAGCAAGGCAACATCTCAAGGTACCATACCACCTTTCTGCATGTATTGTATGAATCTTATTCCCAAGGTCATAAGCTTTTATGAAAAACAATATTTCTTTCATCGTACCTATCAAAGCTCGATGTTCGATCCCCATCAGTTTTAGAGCTTCATCCCTGATTTTAACAACCTGCCCGTAGAAAAGGTCTGGTAGCTTTAAGCACTTACTGAGAAGCTTTCCTTGGTTCTTTCGTTTTGGACGATACAATTGCCCAAAAGCCTTTAAAATAGCCCTTAGATATGGCCTCCATCCATCTGTAAAAATAGACAACAAATGTATGAATCGCAAACTAACCTCAGCTAACAATCGGTCCGCCATTCCTTGATTCCTTTCTCCAAAAGTCACAGCAACGATTAACAAACTCTGCATAGCGATAGCTGTGCCCAACCAAAAACCTCTATCGCGAGTGATCTTACAGTGCATCTCATCTAATTGAACACCAGCATCTTCAAGATTATGAACAGCGGAATCTTGATGCTTTTCAGCCTTAGAAGCTGCTTTAGCCTGGTTGAGGCGTACTGTTTTGATAGAGACCGCACAAATATCTGCTATTCCTTCGTCACAAACTCCCCAACGCATGCATTTTAGCATTTGTTCGTGAGTCTTTTCAGAGATTTTTGAGTTTTCCATGAGAGTCGCTCTTCTTTCAGAAAATTCTTCTCCACAGCAGGCACATCTGAGACGTTCAATGTTTTTGTCCTTTCCAGTCCAAGATCTGTGAGTGATATTACCGGAGTTAAACTTGGCGTAAAAAGAACAGCTGGAATTTGGGCAGGCAAATCGGGTATAGTGTATCATGACGTTCGTAGTTTCGGTTATCTTGCTAGGATATCGAGCTACGATACGTCAATTTCTAATTTCTTTTAATTCTTTCGTTAACTTTCTTCCCGTCTACC
>VKHO01000060.1 GCA_011125455.1 Chlamydiales bacterium STE3
AGTAGATTTCGTAAGAAGGTCCATGACAAAGGAGGGACTTGCATTGTCCCGCCGCCAAAAGATGCAGTATACAAAGGTAAGCAGGAGTCGGGCTGGGAAAAAGAACGGGATGATGCGATTGCCACAATTCACGGATTTGGCGGGGATGAGATGGGAAGAAAACTTTGGAAGATAGGTTCGGGTTATCACGAAAGGTCGTTGGTGGAGACGGCAATGTTTAGGGTTAAGAAGCTGTTGGGAGATGGATTGAAAGCTCGTTCAATGGGATCTCAGAAGACAGAAGCTATTTGCAAGTGCATGGTAATTAACAAGATGAATAATCTTGGAATGCCAAGGTTTGACTGGGTGTTTGAAGCAGCCTAAGGGCTGTATAGGGTTAGGGGGAACCCGTACCTTAGTTGGCAACCCTATATTTTATGCTGTGAGGGCTATTGTGCAACAAGGCCTTACTTATCCCGTCATACTTCTTTTCACGACTATAGTCTTACAAATTAATTTGCTGAGAGATGGAAAATTAAAGGTATATGGGAGAGAAGCTAAAAAATTGAAGCTTACATAGAATCTGGTGGCGAAAACACACTACCCGCAATTGCGTACCGTATGGAAAAAGTTTTCTATCGCAGGAAAATAGTATTTTTATGCTGCTTCAGATAAAACGAAATATAATCAAATAAGCACAATCTGTTATTTTTCATCAGGTAAGTTCTTAAGTGCATTGCACGAATACCCATGCCTTTGGTTATCTTACTAGCGTTGAATGGGATAAGCCCATATCTTTCAATCAAATTTGCTGCAGGGTGGGTGATCTAGAAGCCTACATCAATGATTAATAGCCTGTTATAAAAAACTTTTGAGACTATTCCTACTTAGACTGTATAGCTACTAAAGATGGTACTTTGTTGAAGACCTTGGAATTGTAAAATGTAAGAGCAAGCCTACGGACGATGCCCGCTCCCTATTTGGTTGGGAAAACTATAGCGTTTGTAAAAAAGGCAGAGAAAATGTTTCCTCAAATTGTACATTGTTGGTATTTACCGCTGTTTTAATTTAGAAGATATCTTGATGAAAGGACTATTAGGGAAGAGAAAAAACTATGGATTATTTTAAAACCCATAGTTTGCTTCTTTAGTGAATTCTAAGAAGATTTTTGAGTAACAGCCTCTTTTAGATCTTGAAAGACTGTATCCGTGGGTTGTTCGCCGTCAATATCGATTAAGAGTTTCCTGTTTTTATAGTAGTTGATCAAAGGTTCAGTTTGTTTATGGTAGGTCTTTAATCGATTGCTCACAACTTCTGGTTTATCATCATCCCGTTGGTAAAGTTCTCCTCCACATTGGTCGCATTGCCCCTCAACCTTGCAGGGAGAAAAATGACGATTATGGACATATCCGCAATTTTTACAAATGAGTCTGCCAGCAGTTCTCTTTAGAATTGTCTCATCCGAAACTTTTAAATTTAAAACGATAACGTGCATGCGATGAATTTTTTGATCCAGAGCCTCTGCTTGAGCTATAGTTCTTGGGAAGCCATCTAGGATAAAACCCTTATGAGTATCAGGTTGATTGAGTCGATCAAAAAGCATATCCAAGACAACTTCGTCAGGAACGAGTTCACCTTGATCAATGTAGCTTTTTGCCTTGCTACCAAGCGAAGTGCCTTTGCTGATATTTTCTCTAAATAAATCCCCCGTAGAGATATGAGGCAATTTACATTCTTTAGCGAGTTTAACACTCTGTGTGCCCTTGCCCGAGGCTGGGGGGCCAAGCATAATCAGCACGGTGGGTTTTTCTAAACCTTCATTAATAAGAGCAAATAAAGAGAACGGCAAAGCTAAAAGTAGCAAACAAAATAGATATGATTGCATAGATTTCCTTTCAATGGTATTGACTTAACTAGCCTAATTTAAGCGTAAATGCGAGTTACCGAAGACTTCAGAACTTGAATGTTTTCAGACTCTTTATTGTTTTAAGGGCGACCCTACGAAGCCATATGCTTTTGTAAACGCTCTTTAACCTCTAGCAGATAAAAAGCTAAACCGAAATTGTAAGACTAACTTCCATTTTGGCATCTTTTATCGACAGGAGGCTTAGCTAGTATAAAATATTACGAATTCTTCAGGAAGAAAGATGAAAGAATGGCGCTCCAAAAATCGCGATCTTATTTTGATTAAAAGCTTTGATCAAAATTTAAATGAATTTAAAAGAATGAAGCTTCAAAAATGGGAAAAAATTGACGAACAAGTCCAAAAATCTATTAATCCTGGTACTCCTTCAGAAGACTGGATTATTCCACCGGATGAAAATAAAACGTTAGATATGCTCAATCAAGATCTAGATTATTTGAGATTGAGAAAAAATATCACTGAAATGCTTCCAGCCATCAAAAGTTGTGCTAAATTTCTCATGGCTGAAGAACATCATGAGTATGATTGGATTAAATTTACTAACCCGCTTATCGGAAATTCTGCCTTAGACGATGCGATAACTAGAAATCAGCAGCTCCTTCAAAAAGCTCAGTCAATAAATTATTTTTGGAAAAACTTAGCTAATTGCTTCAGGTTTTAACACATTTTCTTGACAGCTTATGATGTCTATAATAGGATTCAGACTAAATTAAGGAGGATTGTCATGATAGACTCATCTTCACAAAAAATAACGAAAACGCTAGAGCGTTATCGAAGTATTATTCAAGATTTTGAGCAAAAGTTTTTCGAAAAAACTGCAAAAATTACCCACACTGATTTGGATGAGTTGCACACGATCATCAAGCAAGCCAATCAAGAATTGCGCTCTGCTGTGAAACCGACTGCTAGTAATATTCCATCGGAAAAGCTAGCAAGTAAGACAGTACAGGCAATTAAAGAATTTCGCGAAAGTCTTGCTCAAAAGAAGTCTATTATTGAGATGGCTGCACAGCAGATTCTTCTTCCAGTGGTTTACGAATTAGAGGTGAGTGAGCAGCTGCTTGAAAAAGAGTCTAAAAAAAAATACAGTACAGTAAGCGATGTTGAAGAGGGGGGATTAAAGGATCCTTCAAGGTAGAGCTCATCCTTAAAGGTCACGAGGCAGATGCGGGTCCATTCCAGCTTTTTTGATACGCTTTTTTTTTCTCTAAGACCACATGGCGTTCTCCTAGTAAGCTGCCTCAACATTTTAATAGAGGTAATAAAAATGGTGATAACACTCGTTGGTTCTCCTAAACATATTAGCCAGTAAAGGGCAATAAATTCAACAAGGTGTATAAAAGCCAAGAAAGCTTTACATACGATTATTTTATTCCACCGCAGTATCGTGAATAATCTGAGAGCTGGAACTTTTGGCTTTTGGATGAACAGGATTTATTTTGACTTTTTCCACTCTCCGATCGTTGGACTTGAGTACATCAATTTGAAAGTCATCTAGCTTAATTGAAAAACCCTTTCCTGGGATTGAGCCCGCTTGATGAAAGATGTAGCCGCCAATCGTGTCGTAATCTCCCTCCTGTGGAATTTCGACCCCTAGCTGTTCCTCTGCGTCCAAAATTGTCATCCTTGCATCGACAATCCAACTACCATCTGACAAAGAAATAAAGAGGTCTTCTTCATCGTCGTATTCATCCTCGATCTCTCCGACAATTTCTTCGAGTATATCTTCAATCGTAACGATTCCTTCGGTACCGCCATACTCATCAACAACGATGGCTAAATGTTGCTGCTTTTTACGAAATTCTTGTAGTAAATTAGATATTTTCTTTGTTTCAGGAGTGTAGATAATACTCTTTACTATTGTTTCAATAGGAGCTTCAATAACTTTAGCATCCCCAGAGCGCGCGAACTCCATGAATTTATTTAAAATTTCCCGATACATCAACACTCCGATTATTTGATCAATTGTGTCGCGATAGACGGGAACTCTACTGTATCCTTCCTCTTGCAGAAGAGCCGCAGCTTTTTGAATTGAGGTATCGGCGCTAAGGCTAAAGATATCCACACGAGGGACCATAATTTCTCTTGCAATCCGCCCTTGAAAGTTGACAACAGACTCAATCAGCTTCTTGTCGTGAAGGTTCAATTTGCTGGATAAATTGGCTTCTTGAAGGATGTCAAAAATTTCTTGTTTTGCTTCAACTAACGGCTCATTCAGATAGTCAAAGTATACTTTTTTCCAAAGTAACTTGGAAATTTTAATAAAAATATAACTTAAGGGGAAGGAAAGATATAAAAATGGGGAGGCCAGAGGAGCTGTTATCCAAAAGGTTTTAATAGGAAAACGGCTACCTACAATACGCGGTAAGTAATCTCCTAATGTGTAAAATAAAATGACAGCAGATGCTGTAATCGCTGAGAGTGTATACCATTCGAAGTGATGAATTTCATGGTGCCAGGCGAATAATGCCGCAAAAGCAACGAAGAAGAATCGGCAAACGTTTTGTGAACAAATAGCAGAGAAAAGTATGCCTTCATATTCTTCTTTTGGAAAAAAAAATAAATGAAAAGAACGGTAAAAAAATAAACGTCCTATTTCATTAAGAGATTTTTTTGACTCTTTTTTATGCATCCTCCTTAAAGAACTGACTAAAGCAGTTAGGAAAAATAAACCAGCAAGGAATATAAAAGACGAGGAAAGAAACAATGCACTCATTCTGCTGGCCCTGAAGAAAGGATCAATTGCTTTTCTTTTAAATGATTAAGGTGGCGTCTTTCAGCAAGGCGCATTAATTTTTCTTCATCTTCATTTATGTCATCATATTCTAAGAGATGTAAAATTCCATGAATAACATATAAAGTGATTTCCTCATATAGATCTCCGCCTTCTACAGAAATGTAATCTTTTGCTGTTTTAGGGCAAACAAAAACATCTCCAAGAATACAGTACCCTTCTTCATTTGCAGAATCTAGGGGTAGCGTTATACAGTCTGTCAGAGTCGGGTCATTGAAATACTCCTCGTGAAGATGGCAAATACGATTGGAATCTACAAAATGAATAGCGATTTCGTCACATTTTTTTTCTTCAAGACGTAAAATCTCTCTGATGATCTCTTTTAAATTTGAAGTATTTAAAGGTACATCTGATTGTGTGTTTTCAATATGGGTGATCATGAAAGATGTGAGGAAGGGATTAAACCCGAGTTTTTATACCCCCAAAGGGTTCTCGGGCTAGAAAATAGAAACACGAATGCATTCGAACATACAAGAACGTTCAATGAGCGCATTAACTTACTGGTGTTTTTGGTAGACCTGTAATTTTCTTTTTTTCATTAGCGTCATAACGACCTAATTTTTTAAGCACATCAAGACGTTCAAAACGTTTTAATACATTGCGTTTTGCTGCTGTGCCAGAGGATTTGCCAAAACTGCGGTGTCTAGACATAACTTTTTTCCTATTTATTTGATCTTAGGGATAAATGCAATACTTGCTAAATCACCTTCAAGAGCATTTTGATGAAATTTAAAGCCATTTTCAAGATTATCTTTCAAAGAGCCCGTTTTAGGGGATGCTTTTTTGTGTTTTCTTGGAAATTGTTTTCTTCTTTCTGATTGTTTACTTATTCTTACCATAAATTCCCCTAAGAGATTAACTTTGCGTTATTCTAGTTAAAATTAAATATTTTTGCAAAGGAATAAACTGTGTTTAGACATAATGGAAAATTAGGTTTCATTTAATTTTCTAGTTCAATCGTGGGGTAGAAGGCCTTCATACAATATTCGGGGGCTTGAAACCTCTAAGTATAATAATTGACTTCCAACATAGTTTTTAGTATTTTTTTTGGTGAATTTTTTTTAGGATTTATAAAATGACATTAATTAAGAACGGCACAAGCATAATTACTGCTATTAATAATTTTGGTTTTAATGATACAATATCTTTTAGTAACGGAAAATTTTCGCGCGTAAATTATTGGGGAAAATTGATCCGCCTTGTAAAGTCTGTTTTTTTATGCAGAAATGAGTTTAAAGATTGTAATCCTAAATTCATCGCGAGGAAAATGGTAGCCTTGTACGAAACGGAGAAATTTAAGCTTTCTTTAGAGGATCAAAAGCGCACATACGCTACAATACAAGCTTATATCCAGAGGAAATTCCCAAAAAGTTGCCAGTCCCTTCTTTCTCCAATCGCTTCAAAAGAGGAATCAGATAAAAAGAAGGCATTGCAGAGCGAGAGACTCATACCCAATCTAAATAGTCCAGAATCCTCACATATCCAAGAAAGAGAAGTTGATCTTGAGTGGCAACAAGCATTTTCAAATTATGAACAAGGTCAATTAAATGCAAACGAACTGAAAGAAATGTTGAAGAAGAAAGGGCCAGAGCAACTTGATCCGAAGCTAGCTGTTAAGCTTTTTGCTCATCTAGACTTGGAAATAGACTCATTTCCCTGGACAAAAGAACAACGCGCGGCTCTCAATAAGTATTTAATTAAAAAAACGACTCAGGATTTTATAGAAATAAAAAGTGCTTCATGGGAAGAAATTGTGGCATTTATTACAAATCTTTCTGAGGATGCCTATAAACCCGCTTTTTTTGATACCATTGCTAACAAAAGCACAAGTGCACTCACTGCCGAAGAGGCTTTAGTAATTTACGAGTTTTTAAAAAATAAGCCTGATTTACTTCTTCTTTTTACCCAAAAACTTGAAAGCGCTCAAATAGGGGAAATTGTAATCAATTTACTTCCTTTGGAGGAGGTTGACAACGTCAAAAGACTTTTTTCTAAGGAAACTCTTTTCGCACTTTGCTGCGATTCTGGGGACCTTAATCACATAGAGGTGTTCTGGGCTTGTTATGGTGATGAATTGAGTGAAAATGAAATACTTGATCTTCTCCCAACTACTGTACAAGAGCTTTTTGATTTGTTAAGCAGAGTAAGAATGAACCTTATGGGTACCTCGATTTTGGTAGAAAAATTGTTAAACACTATTCCCGATGATTCTTTTTCCAAAGAATTTATCGCTATGATAGAAAATCCAATGGCCAATGATACATTTATTAAAAATATTAGTTGTTTAGATGACTTTCAACAAAATGCTTTGCAATCTTATCTCAAGACAGCCTGTGAGAGTAATTAAATATGCCATCAGAAACATCCAACAGATATAGAGATTCAATGATTTCAAGTAATCAGTTTTACACGAATCCATTTCGTGAAGATATTGATTACAAAAAGGCTCAGAGAATCAAAGCGGTTGAAAAAGCCAATCTGGATTCCTTAGAAACGGTGCAGCAACGTTTAGAAAGAGAGCTTTTGGAAAAATTTTCCTCTCAAAAGAAAAATGCCTTGAGTGGCTACTTTATTATTTATAAGATAGGCAAATTTTTTGTTGTTGTCTGTCTCTTTCCAGCACATATCCTTTTTTTAAGTCTACCAAAGCGTATTTTTCCCTTCGTAGCTACTGCATATAAGCAAGGTAGTACGGCCCTTTCTTCTATATTAAACCACCTTGCTGCTAAATGCCGCGTTCTGAAAGATGCTTTCCTCATATTCACAGAAAAATACGTCAATGGACCTAGCAAAAAAATTGGGCATAAAATCGCTGAAGTATCCTCCATATTGATGGCAGAGATGATTCATTTGGCGATGAAAGCGGTAATACCTCCTTGGCTTTTGGTTCAAAAACAAGTGAAGAAATTTCAATTCTTTAGCCAAAAATTTAAAGAGATAGCGATAAAGCCGGTTCAAAATTTCAAGAAGTCCTTTTCAGGAATTCTTTCTAGATTAAAAGAAGTTTTCTCTTTTCAAAAAATAAACGTGGCATCCTGGATTCCAGAAATAAAAATGCCCAAAATTGCATTAGGCCCATTTCTTATGACTGCTCGATTATTAAAAGATAAAGCAGCTGAGGAAGTCAGCCGAGCTAAAAAGAAAATCCAAGAGATGGCTTCAGCTACGGCGAAAATCATTGAATCTAGCTGGTTTTACTTGTGGCAGCCGGCTTCTCAGATTAGGTTACCTCAATACCATCTTTCCCCTCGTTTAGGCACTAAAATAAAAGAATTTTATCTTAGTGGAAAAAAGATTGGGAAAAATTTTAGCAAACTAGTTTTTGAAAAAGGGAAAACTATTCTGGAAAAGACTCTCACCCAGTTTACAGATGTTGCCAAGAAATGCTTTAATCCAATTAAAGAACAATGGTTAAAGACCTATCATTTAGCTATAAAATCCATGCAACAGTTGAAAAAATCCTTGTTGAAACGCTTTAACGGTAAAGGTAAGGCAAAAAAGCGTTGGGATCTACTTAAAAAGAAGTTAGATGCATTCTACCGCAGAGGAAAAGAGAAAGTTTTAGATTTTAAACGCCACCTCTCTTTTGCTTGGCTAAAGAGGTTAGGATTATTTATTAATCGTTTCATGCAAAATTTTTTCTTTTCACTACGCATTCTTTATGCAATTATTTGCCTCTTCATAAAACTTTTTATTCAGCAAATGAAAAAACAAATGTTAAAGGAAATATATAGCGAAGACTAAAGCTTTTGATATGCTAGTTTTCGTGTTTCCGATAGCCTTGCCTTATCGGTCGAAGTGAAATCCTCAAAATCATAAACTGTCGCAAACTCCGCTGTAATTGAGCTGATGGTCGGGTTTAAGTTGAGTAGAACATCTGCTTGGTTATGGTTTTCATGGGTGAGGGTGATGGCAATAATTTCCTTCGTTTTTTTGTTTGTCTTGATATGGGGTAAAAAGTTTTCATCGGCACTTTGCCAAAGGTATTTATCTAGGTAGTCCGCAGCTTCTAAACTTGGCACTAGAATTAGAATTTTCTTTTTTTGGGCCACAACATTTTGAAGAGCTGTAGAGATTGCAGCTAATTTTTCACCATTGGTATGAACTTTAAGAAAGATGACACTCGTTTTTGCATTCATTGAACGTTATAGATCTCTTTTTTATCCAAAATTACACCACAGGAGACAATGAATTTTAAAGCCTCATCCACTTTTAGATCAATGATCTTGATTTGCTTTCTCTCAAACATAAGCATGAAACCCATAGTGGGATTAGGTGTACCGGGCAGAAATACAGAAATAAGATCTGTTTCTTTACAGGGAGTATCTATGGGCAAGCCTTCTCTAGTAATAAAACCTAAGGATAAAGATGTTTTGTTAGGGAAAGGTACAAGAACTACTTGTGAAAAGCTCGTAGCATTGGGGTTAACAAGGCTTTCTATCACATCTTGAGAGGCTTTATAAATTTTGTTCACAATAGGGATTGTGTGGATAATACGATTACCTATGCTGAAAAAGATTTTAGCTAAAAAATGTTGTCCAGCAAAACCAATAAAGACAATGAAGACAACAAGAGAAATAGCGATCAGCATTTGAGAAAAAAAATGAAGAAGCGCTGGATGTGTTGCAATTAAATGGTCTTGCCCAGCAAATACAAGAAATAAGTTTTCTGTAAGTCCGAGAAAAGGTTTAGTGAGAAAGCGCAAAATAAAGGCAACGATCATGCAAGTTAACACAATGGGAAGAAGGGTAGCAAGACCCGTGGCAAAGTACTTTTTCATGGCTAGCTCTCTTGCTCAAGTCTTTGTTGAGCTTGTTCTGCACTAATGATGGAAAAAGAATTTAAGATCACTCCGCATGAGATCACATACTTAAATGCCTCTTCGACTTTCATGTCGACAAAGATAATATCTTTAGGGTCATACATCATTAAAAAGCCGGAGGTGGGATTAGGAGTAGTTGGGACAAATACAGCTGTCAAAGGAGGTTTTTCCGCTCCAAACCACTTTAGATCATCTTGCGTAATCAAACCGATACTTCTCGATTCAGCACTAGGGAAGGGGACGAGCACAACTTGTTTAAAAGATTTTGTTTTCGAAGCAAAGATCGTATTGATCACATCTTTGCATGCTTTGTAAAGTGTGCTTACAAAAGGGATATGATGAAAAAGGTAATCCCAAAAGCGGATGAGGTAATGAACAAAAAACCATCTAGCAATTATTCCTAGGAGAACTGTAAAGAAAAACATAAAGATAAGGACAAACACTTTACTGATGAAGAGTTGAAGCTGTTTGCCTGAAAAAATGAGAAACCCATTATCTAAAAGATTGTAGTGTCTGAGAAGTGAGCTTAGAGCTCCAGCAAAAGGTTCTGTTAGTAAGTTAAAAATAAAAATGATCACAGCGAAAGTGACTGCAAGAGGTAGGAGAATGACAAGCCCTGTAATGAAATATTTTTTCATTTTTATTCCTTCAGAGTAAGATTAAAACGCCACGGTTTTAAAGCATCTTCACCTGCATAATCAATGCCGATTCGGGGACTACTTTTAATAGCTCCGTCCTCAATCGCTATTTCTCGGTTTTCAAGCCAAATGTCACAGCCGGATAAAGAAAGCCCATTATGGATCAAGTCAATGCCTAGGGCTTGAGTAAGTGTTCCTGGCCCTCCAGATAGGGTAGAATCCACTTTGCTTTTTTTTCTTCGCTTTAACATGGTCTCAATCCCAATAACAGGCTTTATTGCTCGAATAAGAATGGCATGAGGTATTTCTCGGCGGCTTGTAACAACGTTAAAAAGAGCATGAATTCCATAGCAGCGAAAGACATAGGCATGTCCTCCTTCCGCATACATGACTTCATTGCGCTTTGTCCGCCTGTTATTGAAGGCATGAGAGGCACGATCTTCGACTCCTAAGTAACTCTCCGTTTCAATGATGATCCCCCCAGTAAGTTCATTGTTGAAAGAAGTCATTAAATATTTGCCCAATAAATCTTGGCCCATAAATAGTGTATCTTCATTGAGGTAATAATCAGAAGCTATTTTCATGACTATTTTATGTGTTTCTTAGATTTTTTAAAGCTTTTCTTGTCTGACTTTGCGTTTCCAACCATATGCCACAAACACTCTAGTCCAATAAAGTCGATGCTTTTAAGCATGACAAAGATTTTTTCTCCAGAATGATAATTTTCTTTGTGGCGTTCGCCTCTTAAACATTTGGATTTTTCATCATAAATATAAAAGTCTTGCCCGATTTCAGAGATATGAATAAAGCCTTCTAAAAGCAAGTCAAGTACTTCAAAATAGATCCCAAAGGGCTTCACTTTGGTAATGATAGCCTCATATTGTTTGTAGGGCTCCTGCTTTTGGTAGGTGCTAAGTAGTCTTAGTTTTTTTAATAAAACGACACTATTTTCCGCTTTGCTCGAGATTCTCTCTTGTTCAGAACACTTCAATGAAATCTCTTCAAGTTCTTTGATATCAATTGGTGATTCAAAAAGTAGACGATGAGCAACTAAATCAACATAGCGGCGAATAGGGCTTGTGAAGTGGCAGTAATGAGTCAAGGCTAATCCGTAATGGCCAATATTAGTAGGAGAGTAAACAGCTAAACGCATTCTACGAATGTAACTGGTTGCTAGATATTGCCCAAAAGGAGATTTTAAAGCTTGATCGAACATCTTTTGAATATCAGAAGGGGTAGGTTTTGCCGGTAAATGAAATCCAAAAGCTGTAGCCATAGCAGCGAAATCTTTTAGATTGTCCTCAGAAGGCTCGTCATGAACGCGATAGGGTAATCCTTTACCCTTAAGATCTAAATGCTTGGCAACGGTTTCGTTAGCCTTTAACATAAATTCTTCAACAAGCTGGTGGGTGATATCATATTCAATGTAGTCTGTTTTGTACGGAACGCCCTTATCGTCAACCATGACAACAAGTTCAGGCATTGCAAACTCAACACTTCCGCGTTGGTAGCGTTTTTTCTTGAGTAATTGGCAAACTTTAACCATAAGCTGCAACGCCTCGCTATGCACGCTTTTTTTCTTCTGGTCAAGGACAAGCTTTGCCTCTTTATAGGTAAAACGATGCGCGCTTTTGATCACAGAACGAACAATACGATAGTCGATCATCTCTCCTGTTGGATCGAATGTCATGAGCACAGAAACTGTGAGTCGATTTACTTTTGGTTTTAAACTACATAAATTTTCGGAAAGTGCGGGAGGAAGCATGGGAATACAACGTCCTGGAAAATAGGTGGAGTTGCATCTTTTTGTGGC
Organism: Chlamydiales bacterium STE3; assembly: GCA_011125455.1. Classification (NCBI taxonomy): domain Bacteria; kingdom Pseudomonadati; phylum Chlamydiota; class Chlamydiia; order Chlamydiales; species Chlamydiales bacterium STE3. The sequence goes on from VKHO01000060.1 coordinate 11,971, forward strand.
TTCGCTGTCTAATGCGCTATTGGGTTTGACATAGTGTGAAACGTCTGCAATATGCACGCCTAGATGATAATTACCTTGAGTATCTTGAGAAATATTTACAGCATCGTCAAAATCTTTTGCTGTGTCGGGATCTATTGTGAAGCATTCAGTATCCCTTAGGTCGAGACGATTAGCGATTTCTTTTTTAGAAACGGTTTTTCCAAAACTTTGAGCTTCTTCGATAACCGCGTGAGGAAAGTCGGAACGAATTCCGTATTCCTCAACTGCCGCTTCAATATCACAGGATGGATCATCAATATTGCCAATCTTGTGTGAAAATCTGCAGATTGTATCTTTTTGGTCGCTTCCCCAATCGATGACCTCCATGACGATACGGTCTCCGAAACGTAAAAGTTCCTCCTTAGTATCGCTCAAAAGAACACGTTTTTCACTGCCTAGCAGGGGAACATAGACAAGAGAGTAGTCTGCATTTATTTCTGCAATAATCCCCGCAAGATGCGTTCTACCCCTAGAGGTGATCGCGATCACCTTGCCCTCTGGTCCTTTTTCAGAAAAACTATGAGGATTGATAATTACCTCGACCTGGTCCCCATCGACAGCATTCTTGGTGAGGTGCTTTGGGATGAAAATATCTTGAGGATAGGAAATAGGGTCGTCCGGCTGTACAAATCCAAACCCACGAACATGCATGCGGATAATACCTGAAACAATTTCGGAAACATTGACGCAGGCAATGTAGCGGTCGCCGCTTAATTTGATGACTTTTTTCTTGATCAGCTCGGCTAGAACAATTTCCAAGATTTCGTGGTGGACAGGCAGAATAGAAAGCTTTTCTCGCAAATCGAGGCTACTCATCGGTGAGTAGTTTTTACCTGTAATGAACTGTTCGACAACTTTTAAGTAATTGAGAAATAATTTTGTATTCTTAATCTTTGTTTCGTCTGTCGGTTTTTCCTTACTTTTTTTGTTCTTCGCCATGAGCTAAATCCTTGAGAGTATTATTCATAATACCATATTATTACGGTTCATCAAAGTTATTTTCAGGGAAGATCATGAAATATGACCACAAAACAATTGAATCTAAATGGCAGAAATTTTGGGAAGATAATAAAATTTTCAAATCCGTCATTGATACAAGCAAACCGAAATATTATGTTTTAGATATGTTTCCCTATCCCTCCGGTTCCGGATTGCACGTGGGACATCCTGAAGGATACACAGCCACCGATATCTTAGCGAGATATAAAAGAGCCAAGGGGTTTAACGTCCTTCACCCTATGGGTTGGGATAGCTTTGGCTTGCCTGCAGAGCAGTATGCAATTAGAACCGGAACGCATCCTGCAATTACGACAAAACACAATATCGAAAATTTTAAAAGGCAATTAAAGTCCCTTGGCTTCAGTTATGATTGGGATCGTGAACTTGCCACAAGTGATGCAAGCTACTACAAGTGGACGCAGTGGATATTTACAAAATTGTATGAAAAAGGCTTAGCCTATGAAGCCGAACAGCTCGTTAATTACTGTCCTGAGCTTGGTACTGTTTTAGCCAATGAAGAAATTGAAAATGGGCGTTCTAAAGAGGGGGGCTATTTAGTAGAAAAAAGACCCCTTAGACAGTGGATTCTAAAAATTACAGATTACGCAGAACGGTTAATTGATGATTTGGCATTACTCGACTGGCCTGAAAGCTTGAAAAAATTACAAACTAACTGGATTGGCAAAAGCGAGGGGGCTCATGTCCAATTTAAAGTTAAGGATGCCACAGATGAGATCAAAATTTTCACGACCCGTCCAGATACTTTGTTTGGTTCTACCTTTCTTGTTTTAGCTCCAGAGCATCCTCTGGTAAGCAAAATTGCTTCCAAAAAGCAACAAGCGCTGATTAAGGAATATAACAAGAATACCGCTATGGAAACTGAAGCTGAGCGCACCGACATTTCACGAAAGAAAACGGGGGTATTTACTGGGGCTTATGCTGTCAACCCTCTCAGCGGTAAGGAAATGCCTATTTGGATTGCTGACTACGTCTTAATGGGCTATGGGACTGGAGCAATCATGGCTGTGCCTGCTCACGACGAGCGAGATTTTGATTTTGCTAAAGCTTATGGTCTGGATATTATTCCTGTATTTGACCCAGATCTTGACCGTTTTTCTGATCTGATCCCTAAAAATACGACTAAGGAGCTCTTCCGAGAAGAGATTTTAGGAGGAAGAGCTTGTTGGCTCGGCGAGGGAACTTATATAAACTCTAAAATTGAAGATTTAGATTTATCCTCTTTAAACTTTGAAAAAGCAAAGAAAGCTGTCATCGATTGGCTAGAGAAGCGAGAGTTAGGCACATCAACCATCACATATAAGTTACGCGACTGGTTATTTGCTCGACAACGTTATTGGGGCGAACCCTTTCCTATTCTACACTTTGAAGATGGAACTCGAAGGGCCTTAGAAGAAGATGAGCTTCCCTTATGCCCTCCGGACCTTAGCGATTTTAAGCCTAGCGGTGATGGTCAAAGCCCTTTGGCAAAAGCGAAAGAGTGGATTGAAATATTCGATTCCAGGACTGGAAAAAAAGCTTTAAGAGAGTCGAACACGATGCCTCAATGGGCAGGGTCTTGCTGGTATTACTTGCGTTTTTGCGATCCAGAAAATCATGACAAAGCTTGGAGCCAGGAAGCCGAAAATTATTGGATGCCTGTTGACATGTATGTAGGGGGAGTGGAGCACGCTGTCCTTCATCTGTTATATGCGCGCTTTTGGCACAAAGTCCTATTTGATTGCGGTTATGTAAGTACTCCAGAGCCCTTTCAGACTTTACGCAATCAAGGGATAATTGTAGCACGTTCCTATCAACGTTCCTCTGGTGCCTATGTTCCGCCTGAGCAAGTCATTGAAAAAAATGGAAAATACATCGACAGAATGACAGGGGAGGAGTTACGTTCTCAAATAGAGAAAATGTCAAAATCCAAGTTAAATGGAGTCACTCCCGATGATATCATTGAAGAGTTTGGAGCGGATGCGCTGCGTTTATATGAAATGTTCATGGGGCCTTTGGAAAAAGAAAAAGTTTGGAATACAGATGCTGTTAATGGATGTCGTCGTTTTCTCTCTCGTTTTTTTGAAATGGCAACTTCAGAAAAAGTTGCAGATAGCGAAGCCTCACTAGAAGCTTTAAAATACGGAAATCGCCTTGTCTATGGCGTTTCAAAGGATATTGAGGCAATGCAATTTAATACGGCCATTGCAAAAATGATGGAGTTTATTAATGACTTTACAAGATTGCCCCTTTATCCAAAATCTGTAGTAAAATCAGCAATTCAATGTTTAGCTCCTTTTGCTCCCCATATAGCAGAAGAGCTTTGGGAACATTTAGGTTTTCAAGAATCTCTTTCTTATGCAAATTTTCCTACTTACGAAACTAAGTATTTAGAAGATGCTACAATTACCTATGTTGTGCAAATCAATGGTAAGGTGAGAGGACGTTTCGAACTGCCCAAAGATCAAAATCAAGAAGCTATTCTTCATTCAGCAAAACATCATCCAATCATTGAAAAATATCTAGACGGCAAAACCATTGATAAGGTGATTTTTGTACCCAATAAACTTCTAAACTTAGTTATTCAAGATTAATAAGAGTGGAGGCAAGGTAAGTCTTGCCACTCTCAGGGCGATTGCATGATAAATTACTTGACTAAAAGCAGCTTTAATCTATAAGCAGGTTCCCAGCCAGCAAACCTTTTTTTAATTTAATACTCGCTTCTACAGTTGTATCCGCTTTCGCAATATTCAAAAGACATCTTTTCAGCAGGGTGAAGTTCTCAGCTCCATCTCCGGCGGGAACTTGGCTTTTATCTTCGTTAAAAGTGACGTCAAGATGCCAATGAACTTTATTTTCTGTCCTCCAATATAAGTAAATAATCTCTCCGATGCGCTCTGCCCTCGTGACCAAGCCTAAAATATAGTAGCGCTTTTCAACTGTAGCCTTTCCTTTCTCAGAACGTTTACATCAGACGCAAACTAACAGGTTGCCAATCAATTTATCATGCAATCGTCCTGGGGTAATGATTTCCAGAATATAATGACATTGAAAGAGATCAAACTTGCATCAAGGGGGCTTAACTCAATGGTGTCAAATTAAGCCTTAGCAAGGCTTTTGTTAACAGTCATAAGGATTCAAATTTCTAGCCAATCTCTAAAAAATAGGAGACTTTTTTGATGGCCTCCATTAGTTTCCTTAAGTTAACACCGTTAAGGGCTAACTTTGCTCAAAATTACGTTGTAATTTTTTTATCCCGAAATATGCGCTTCCCTCCCAGGATTGTAATTAGCTGAACTCGATCGTCCAATAATTTTTTGACAAGCGGAGTTTTGAGTAATTCATTAAAAGATGCTTCATCGCATATTTTATATCCCATAGCCTCATACCCTATGATGCTATGGATCTCGTCTTTGCTTAGGCGGTCATTGTTAATAGAGAATAAGTGTTGATTCTCCACACACATAACTCTTTTAAAAAAAATGTGCCTTAATCTTCGATAATTGTATGGCAAAGTTTCTTGGAAACATCTGTCTTTTACGGCCTTTTCCACCTCATTTTCCTTAATCTTCGTGCACGAGGTTACCAGGTTGAATGCAAAAGCGTTCGCGTAGAATTTCCGATCCCAATAGGAAAACCCACTTCCTGCATACCCTTTCTGCCAATCTTGTGTAAAAAACTTGCGTGCTTCAGCAGCTGTTTTATTTCTGGTGTTCCAAGCCATTTTAAACGCGTCCACAAACCCTAAAGCTCCATGGCATATGGATAAGGCAGCCCGATAGCGGGGTAAAAAGCCATAAGAAATATGAGGGTCAAATTGATATGTTTCCATCATCACCTTTTTGAGATTGGTTATTGATACATTTTTTGTACGCTTATCATTTGCCTAAATAATATTTTTTTCATTTATGCATTTTTAACACAAATTCAAAAAAAACTATTTTATAAATTTTATTGATTGACTGTGCGAGAATGCTATCTTCAATGGAGCATGGCCAATTCAAACTTGTAGAAATAAACCTTTTAGCTGGGCTTTAGCGTTGTTTGTTCCTCATAAAAACTTCCATCGTCCTGTGCCACTACAATCTTTATAATAATTTAACATCTTTTTGATAATTATAGTGTTCATTGTTTAAATGAGTAATTAAAGGATATGGCTGTTAATTTTTGTAATCATTTTTTTCATCCCTTTTCGGAAAGTGGTATTGTGCTAAGTAAAAGGGAAAAAAGAATTTCTAGATTGTGCCTTTTATTTATTCCATTATTTATTTTTCCTTCCTTAGGTCTTTTTTATGGCTTAACTTATTATTTTAAAAAACGCGCTTTAAAAAACCTTACGGGTTGCCCAACCCCTACAGATTTGTATATTAAGCGGGTTGCAGGCGAGAAATTAGAGGAGGTAGGCAATCCTGTTATTTTAACTCCCTTTGAAAACGAATCTAGTACAAAGGTGCGTGACGTAGAAATAGAGTCGAGTTCTTCAGAAGAGAAAGAATTTGAAGCGTCGGAACCAGACGTTGAAAAGTTGCTGCAAGATTCTCAATCATATGAAGAGATTTGGGGAGGTGATTTCGTTCGCGGCAATTATCCTAATGCGATTGATTACGGCGACCTGCAAGTACCCTCATCGGTGGAAGAAGCTGTGGATTTAGTCCTAAATACCCCGGGCTTTGATACGCCGAATCATCAAGCTAAGAATTATTATAATCCACTTAATAGGCAAGACACTGTGGAAGAAATCCAAGGCACCTCTGAGTTAAGGAGGATGGTTCGATTTGCTTCCTCTCATTTTGTGAATGTTCTTGATGGCAACTCCTTGAGAACAAGCCAATTTTTTACTAGTGAACAGTGTCTAATATTTAAAATTAAACGTGTAAGTCACGTTTTTGATTTGAAAGGCCGAATAGATTTGCCGAGTGGGAAGAGTCTAAACCTCGAAGGATTTTGCGAAGATTTTACAATTCCCATGGTTGCTTCCAGCTTTTCCAAGTTTTTTGAAATATCTTGTAAAGCAGCCCCTTCCCTTATTCCTCAATGGTTAACCTCTGAGGGGGCAACATGGATTCAGAGGCACTTGCTTGGTGTCTTAACCTCAGACATTACGACCGATGATAGTCTTCAGCGTACTGCTGAAATATTGCAGAATCCGAGTTTTTCTGGCCTAGTTGCATTCGGAAGCGGTTTTGATTGGCATTCAACTATTACGGGCTTTGTTGGCAATTTGGCTTTTATTTGTAATCGAGGACAACATTGTAAAATTAGTGGCATCGCTTTTTATGGGTTAAATGAAAGAGCGGTTATTACTGATACAGCAATTCGAGACATTTGTAAAAGGCAGAATGTACAAGATAAAGATCTTTTTGGCCATAATGCCATGATTAACGAGTTAGGGGCAAAGCATCTCTTTAACCAAAAAATGTCTATGCAAAAAGTCGGTAATTGTACCTACAGGAGTGTAGAAGCTTTTTTGATGACATTGCTGGCTCTGCAGTATCTTAGACACCAAAGCGATGCTAGAGCTTTCAATAAACTTGATGGGAATATAATGATCAATGCTTTTAATTGCGTTCAAGAGACTTTTACTCATTGGATTAATCACGATCGAAAGGATGTGTTAGATGGACTGCAAGCCGAAAGAGAAGAGCAGGAGGGGCATGAGAATAACAATGGGATGCAAGGGCTTTTAGGTTCGCTAGAGGGGCAGGTAATCTCATCTGAAACTTACCAAGAAATGGTTAATCACATACTTTTTACCCCTTGTGCACGCACATAGCCATAAGTTACTGGGATTTAAACCCGATAGATGGGCGGTCAATTGCGCTATTTAAGCCCGAATTTGAGTTTGCGCATCATTTGTGGGTATGCTGTTTTTTTTAATTCCTACTTATTAATAAGCTGAAGGGCTGTGTTTCAACGAAACTCATTCAATGTTTTATTAGCAATATTTGCGGCTTGGCTAAATTTACCTTCTGAAGCTATTTAAAGCATGACCAAGAATGCATAGACCTTGCTACTGGTGGAAAGGTGGCATCTGGTGTTTTTGATGAAAGGGAGCCTATTAAAATAGGCTAAATCCTTTTTTAGAAGAGTGACCATTCGAATTGGTGTCTAATCAGGATCTAAGAACTTCGACAAGTTGAAAATGGTTACCATCTTTATCGTGAAAGCTCTGTAACTTGACTTGGCCTGGAATTTCACAAACTTCTCCCAATAACTGAACATTCTTCTCTAGGAGCTCTTTTCTGGCGTCTTGGAGATTATCGACAACAATCGTCACTACCGCATTAGTCCCGGCTTTTAGATTGTATTCTGGATTCTCTAAAGATAGGCCTAATTTTGCGCCATTTGGTCCTTGGAGCTCTGCCCAAGCATATTGCGTGTTTTTTGTTACTAAAGTCATTCCGACAACGTGAGTATAGAAATGAATCGCTTCTTCCATATTAGAAACGACAATCCAAGTTAGGTGAATGCCATCAATTTGCATTTTATTGCTCCTTTTTTTTAGCAATTATTGTCATAAATAGAGGGAACTCTAATCTCGAGCGATTTTCCATCTTTGCAGCCCCACCGGTGCTTTCCTTGTCAGAACACCATTCATCGAGGTAAGTTATCACAAAACCTGCTTGAGAAAGCCACTTAAAAAAATTCGATAAAGGATGATGAAACGACCAAGTTTCTGAAGAGGCTTCTTGTTTTTTCCCCGGGTGGGTGTCGATAGGGATCGTAAGAGGAGACATGTAGCAATCAACTCTGCGGTATTGAATTTTTTTAGCCTGGTCGACTTGCCAGGAGGATTGTCTGGGAATCCTGTAACAAGGATGATTAAGAACTAAAACTAAAGATCCTTCTTTTTTTAAATAATTAGCCGCATTCTTAAAAGCCGCTAGAGGATCTTTCATGTTTTGCAAGCTGAGGATCATTGTCGCTAGATCAAATTCTTTCTGATCAATTGAAAGCTCTTGAGTTACATCTCTTACGATAAATTGCTGAGTTTCATATTTAGCAGCTTTTTTGGCATTTTTAATCAGTGAAGGAGATAAGTCCACCCCGAGATAAGAGATATGACCGGGGAGATAACGCGATAAGACCCCTTGTCCACAACCTAGATCCAGCAAAGTTTTAATTTTCTTAAGATTAATTATCTTGAATAGCTGGGGAAAGATAACGTGCTGGTGATAGTAATGGCCTTTTTCTCCAACAGTATTGTTGTACCATTTATCGACTTTTTCCCATGATGTATTTTGAACAAAGCTTTTTTTCATGATTCAAAACTATACAGAATAACTTAATAATTTTCTATTAAGAAGAGTTGTTGGCCAAATATAAGCATTTTGTGTATCTAGGTAGAAAGGAAGCCTGCTGATCAAAAAAACTGTTCCTATTTAAGGCTCTTAAAAATGAGTTTTTGAAGCTATAGATTTATAAAATTTTCTATATGTTAAGGGTGACTTTATGATGCGCGCTCTCGTTTGTTTAGTTTTTTTTAATATAGCTGCTTTAAATGCAGATAGCGCTGTTCTCAAAATGGCTTCAAATGTTCCAGTTTTTTACGAATTGAATATTGAAGGGGATGCAAAGTCGGACGGTAAAAATCCTAAAATTAACTTTAAAGATTTTAATATCGATATTGAGTTCTCAATTATGTTGCGTAATGAGCCGGACGTTTTTCCTGAATTGGTCATTGTGCCAAAAAAAATTCAAGGGCAGCTGATTTTTAATCATGGGAGTGCAAATTTTGATTTTTCTAAGGAGAGCTTAACCTTTAATTCCATCATTGCAGGAGCTCTTCCTTTTCTAAATTCTATCAAACTTAATCAACCTCTAAGAGTGGCCATCACAGACAATGAAAATTTTTTGAACCAAACTCACGGCAATTATCCTTATTTGCCTATAAAGAATAGGGAAGGGTACGCTAATTTTGCTAAGAAAATCCTCGATTTCATTGCAAATGGCTATCCAGTAAAGCAAAGAGGAAGATTTCGCACAGTAATTCCTGAGCTTGGGCTTGAAGTTTTTTCGAATGAAAAAGTTTTAGATAACCAATTTAAAGGAGATTATACCTTTCGCTTTTTACATCCGCTAGATACTGCTAATGGTGGTTGTAACCAAGCTCTGATGGGAGGGGGTAAAGTGAGAAATAGTGCTCTAACAAATCATATTTTGAATACACGCGCTAATGGAATTTTTATTCTCATTTTTCAAAAAGTAAACTGTCCTAAAAAAGAATTGGATGAACGCTATGAATTCAGAGGAAAATTGAAGCTTCAGCCTAAAAGTCCTCAAATCTCCTATTCTGTTTAATGGCTTTAACAGAAAATGGGATGTCTCGATAGAGTAACCTGTTTCGGAAACCCAGGGCTTTTGCTTACAACCCGGTCCTTGTAAGTCGCATCCTATTACTTTTCTTAAGAGAATAGCTTTAAGTTTCTTTTGCCCTATCTCTAGAAGCATGCTCTTCGGCTATTGGCATTAGGTTTAATTATGATGCGTCTGAGAGTTAAGTTGAAATGATTATTCGCAATTTAGAAGAGCCCTATATTTGTTAATATATTCCTTTAAAATCTCTTTGGAATAAATTTTAGCTTCCTTTAGGCAAGTGACGTCAGGTAAACCTAAAGATACTAGATTCTTTTCTACTTGAGAGAGAAGCTTTTCTTGAAAAAGGGAAAGCTCTGATAAAGTTTTTTTTCTTAGAAGTTTTTTTAATTCCTCCCTGGAAGCTAGGTTAGGTAAAAGGCCTAAGTCGTAATAGTCTTCAAAGTAGAAAATACCAAAGCTTGTTAAAGCCTCTAATGAAGAATCACTGTCTTTAAAAGGGGCAAATGATAACTCTGAGCCAAAGGAATAAACCTGATTGAGTCGATCTTCAAGCTTTTTGTATAGCCCTGATGCGTTTGCTGTATCAACTCTTGACTGCCCTATCAAAATAGACGCAGTTCTCAAGTAAAGATCTTTTAGGGTGCTAAGATTGTCAATCAAATCGATGCGCTTCGAATTCCAAGCAAGAGTAAGAGCACGATTTAGAATTGCTAAATGCTCTTCAAGATAATGGTCCAGGTCGTCAATAGATTGTTTGATACTAAAGATTTCTTGCTTAGTGATTTGATTAAGATTAAGCTCAGTAATTTTACATGAAATAACATGAATTTGTTTTACTAATGCCTCTAAATCTTCTTTCCAATTATGAGCAAGCATTGCTAATTTGTGTAGCAATGGCTCGGAGGATCCAAAATCCTTAAATAGGGTTTCTTCCTCACTTGAGAGGGTTTCAAGTAACTGGTAGAAAATCCCCTGATGCATTCCAACAATAATTGGAAGTATTCTGTCTACTTGTTGTTTTTCCTTTGATATGAGAGAAAAGAGTTGATGGATTTCTTCAATATTTGAGGAGCTTCCTAATTGCTCCAGTTCTTGTTTGCTTGAAATGCTTAAGAGGTCTTTAAAGTCTTTCATAGGTTCCTGAAAATGAGTAATTAGCTAGTTCTAATAAAAGGGCGAATAGGGAACTTTAGCGTTGCATAAATCTTAGGTAGATTGTGACAGTCTTTATTTTACCTCTCTGCCGCTGTTAGTCAATAAAATTATTAAACACTGTTTAACTAACTTTAATGATATAGCTAATTTCATTAACCGTTGTAACGGGGAAATCAATCAAAAGTTAACCCCTGCAATCAGACAATGGGAGGATGGATGAAATGGAAATATGAATCTTAGCAGCTCAAACAGAAGATTAGGTTTTGCTTAGGGGAGAGATCATCTCGGGCATAATTACCTATCTACGCAACCCGTATTTTAAGGATTATTGCGAAAATTTATCCAGTTTTATGAGCAAGCTCTCGATTTGAGCACATTCAAAAATTCTTAATAGATCACTTTGGACATTTGTCTCGGAATTTAGCTTTGGATTTGCGGCCTAGCTATAAAAATTCCATTACGTTTGAAGATCTCTCTTACCATCCTGCCATTAGTTTTGGTAGTCATAAACAAGTAATGCTGTAGAAAAATTGATTTGACATTACTGGCTATTTTCAGGTTTTCTTCTTTGCCTATACCAAGGAGAAACTTATGAGCTTAGCATGTCCTTTGTGCAATAATGATCAAGAAAAATGGACATATTCATAGTGGAAAACAAAACCCTCAATGCCTTTCATGTGGCAAGCAATTTGTTCTCAATCCGGAGAAAAAGTCTATTCCAGAAGAAGAAAGAGTAAAAATTAGACAAGCATTGCTTGAAAGAGTTTCTCTCGAAGGGATTTGTAGAATTTTTAATGTCAGCATGCCTTGGTTACTAAGGTTTATGGATGAAATTATTCATGAGCTTCCAGACAATCTAAATGCAAGGGTTATTGGAAATGAAGAGATTGAGATAGCTACTATTGAATTGGATGAGCAGTGGAGTTATGTCGGGAAAAAGAAAAATCCTCAATGGCTATGGCTTGTTTTT
>VKHO01000061.1 GCA_011125455.1 Chlamydiales bacterium STE3
ATAAAAAATCGCGTTAAGTATTTCGCGTCTAGAATGTTTGGCAGGTCTTCCACCTTTTGTTCGATCAGTTTTAAAAAGGGGCTCTATGAGATTCCACTCTTTATCTGTTAAATCACCTGGATAGCGCTTTCTCATGGTTAAGGCCATGCTGTTTGGGTTTATCTTACATCCAAAAGCATACTTAAAATTCTAGTTTGTGAACACCCTCTGAACTTAGCTGTTAGTGCCAATTTGTGCATGATTTGCAATAATCCTTCTTAGTTTGGGATTCAAGAATTCTTGAATAACATCTTAAAATCTTGTCAGAAAGTCTGTCGATTATCTCTCTTCCATCTCAAATCAAGATCTTAATAGTGAAGGCGGATTTTGCTCAAAAATAGGATCAGATGAAGATCCAGGCACTGAAGAGAAAATTTCTTCAGAAAGAAAAGATTCTATCGAAAACTCATTTTCCCCTTCAAATCAAAATTTAGGCATGCCAGATGAAATGTTGCTACACATTTTTTTCTTCTTGCCTGCTCAAGGTATAGCAAAAAGCCAGCAAGTTTGTAAAAATTGGAAATCTATAGCCGAGGAGCGTGTGGTGTGGAAGCATTTGCTCCAAAGGAAATTTCCTTTTTTATCGGCTACCTCAGGTGGAATAGAAATGGATCCACAATCTTAGATTTTTCTCCTTAAGTCTGATTATCCTGCTTTTGTGGAAGGAAAAAGCAAACTCCAAAGAAGATACGTAGGTAGAGTTTCGAGCTTGAAGCCATCCAATCAAAAAAGGAAGATTTTTATATCTTAGAAAAAATTGGCAAAGAAGGCTTCTCATGACTAACCTTGAGCACAGGATGAGTGATTGAATCCCATACTGGGTTTAATCTACGGACACGCCTTTGCGTTCGCCAAGAACTTCCTTTTAATTAGATAGGTTGTAATGACACTACGTTTCTTTCATTATCTGCATCATGCACTGAAATGGTATTTATTATTTTAAAGCTGCATTCTTGTGCAAGTCGGAGAAATCCTTCTTGTGTATAATAGGTGTTAAGGACAAAACGAAGGTCTCCACTTTTTTGTAAATACAGCGGCAGTGCCTCTCGCTGAGGGGAAGGAATTTCTTGCCAAAAAACGACCCCTCCAGAAAATTCTTCTTTAGTCACTGGAGGATAAACCCCAGCTCCCACTTTAATTAGATTTTTTTCATACATTTCCCCTTTAGGAATGGCATAGCTTAGAATAACTCTGTCTTGGTTACTTTTAAGCGACTTTCTAGTATTAAGGAGAAATTTTTTTCCATGAAGAGGATCAAATATAGGTATTACACGCGGAGCAAGTCTAATCTCTTTCCTGTATTCTAACTTTAGACATTTAGGATCTAAAGGAAATAGGGCATTAGCCAAGTAAAATTGGATAAAAGGCTCCCTTAGGGAAAGTAAGCTGGCGAACGATTGTGCTATTGTTAAGGCTTGAGGATTAATATCTGTGCCTAAACAGTATTTTGAGGTTTTTCCTGGAGAAATGTATAAAATGAGAGATTAAAAAGATTTTGACCATTCCAACATCCTATTTCGTAAAGAAGAGTATCATTATCAAGATATAATGCTGCTAAAAGAGCGGCAGCTGCAGCATCTTTTTCATCGTTCAAAAGAGAGTAAAGCTGTACTTTTTGATCTAGGGGGGGTCAGTCTTGCAAAATTTTTGAATAAAACTTCAGAATCTGGATATTGCCCAAAAATTTCTTGGATTTTAGAAAAATCAGTTGTTACTTTTTCAGCCGTACGGGTGAAAGGCACCCCAACTTTTTCCATATTCCAGAAAAGCTCACTAGGAGTAAAGATATAGTCCGCTCTAGAAGGATCAAATAAAGTCTTATTTTCTTTGATAAGAGGCACACTTCGTATCTTTAAAAGCGCCTGTATATTTTCCAAAAGATTAATGGAGTCAAAGAGAGGGAGCTCATAATTATAGTGCAACTTGAGGTGACTCTGCAAAAGTTCCCATTGTAGAGAAGGAGCTAAGCCACTTTCTGAGATTTCAAATATCATTAAGATTTCTTCAAATAAATGTTTAAAAGCTTTTCAGTTTTTATTTTATTTGTATCTTCGTGTAACTGGATATATGCAAGTTTTGCTTGCTCAGTAGCTTTGCTTGAGGGGAGAAGATGAACTGAATAAGCTCGATGGATTGTCTTCCGGCTGGAAGAATGGCTTTCCTTTCCCCATAAAGTTTGGCTCAGCTCTCCATATAAAGGTCGTTTAGAATAAATCGGAGAAAACAAAGGTGTGTAAAGGTTTTTCTGTAGCTACTGAATAATCTCGGCCAATAAACTTATCGCCTAAAATATTAGGCGGATTCTTAGATAAAATTCGACTTACTATTGCAGTAGTTGGATGAGTTGCCTCCAGAACAGGGGCTAGGCGAGCACTGTGAAATACAGGGAGACCCCTGAAGTGCAGCAAGTTCATTTTTTTATTGTTTTGTTAAAAGATGGATAATACGATGCATTTCACCATGTAAGCGTTTATTTGAGTTCATGAGTTCTCCAACCATGTCTGTTAATTCGGAGAGGCGCTTTTCTACTTTGTATGACCGCTGCCCTCGTTGAATATCTTCTTGCGAAAGAGGACGTTGATGATCATCAAGCTCAATGTTTTCAAACACTGCTTTCCATCGAGGGTCGTTGAGTGAGGGTGTTTCAGAAGATGGAGATCCTCTAGTATACCATCTCCTTGATAGCTTAGATGCCTTAGTCCATCTTTGCGTGGAAGTCACCAAAGCAGGAGCCCTTGATAAAGTCCTATTTGGTAATATGTTTGTGATTAAAGAAGTCATATTCTATCCTCCTAACAAAAATAATCAATTCTCATTCTAATTTGCCCATTTTTCCCAGTAAAGCTTTTCTTTTTAACTTTTAGAAATAAAAATAAGGATCCATTTTTAGGTAGTTCTAAACATTTGATGCTCGGTATTGGTTGTAGTCACAAATGAAATATTTGATCATACCAATATGATTAGCTAGTTGCTTAGAAAAAAAAGAGTTTTTCTTACGAACCGAGAACACCTTTGCCCACATGGAGGAGATCTCTAAACTCCGCGTTACTACTGTGCAGGATTTGTCTGTAATTGCTAAGAAACGAATGAAATAGAAAAATCCCGACATAGCGTCAATTTCATTGACTTATGTTAAGGCTGCATTTGAGGGTTATAAAAAGTTCGGGAAACATGAAACGGTCTTCGAATTTTCCCATGGCAAGAATTTGGTTCTCTACTAAAGGAATTGCTTCCTTTTGCAGCTTAACATAATTTCGGAAACGAAAATGATTTTGTTTCCACTATTGAGGTTAAGAATGAGAGTTATTTTCGATAATTGATAAAATCGATAATAGTAGAAGGTCTTATTCTCCTGTGTGATAATAGGGGTTTGTCTTATTATCGGATATTAGCTTTTCCGATAATAATTTTTAGTGTATTAACCTAGCAAAAGGCATAGTTATGGACATTGTGCACTCTCCTTCTGGGCAAGTCATAAGATCCCCCAAGGGATATAAAGAGTTCGTACCAGATCCCTTGCCACCGCTATTCAAATGGAATAATCAGATAGTAAGTGCTTTATCACGAGCAGATTTTTTATTGGGCAAATTAGCTAGAGAAGGAAGCAAATTACCTAATCCCCATTTATTAATGAGACCTTTTATTACCCGTGAAGCTGTTCTATCGAGCAAAATCGAAGGAACTCAAGCTACTATCGGAGAAATACTAGCAGCTAGTGCAGGAGTAAGTGTAAAACGTAATCCTGACGATCTTCAAGAAGTGCAAAATTATATCGAGGCCCTCAACTATGGTATCAAAAGGTTAGAAGATCTCCCATTGTCTTTAAGGCTTATCAAAGAAATCCATTATCATTTAATGCGAGGTGTAAGAGGGTCGCATGCAACTCCGGGAGAATTTAGACATAGTCAAAATTGGATTGGAACACCAGGCTGCACCCTTAATACAGCAAAATTTGTTCCTCCATCACCTGATTACTTGATGGATTGTTTAGGTGAATTAGAAAAATTCCTACATAATAAACAGCTTCCACCTTTAATTCATACTGCATTTTGCCATTACCAATTTGAAGCGATTCATCCATTTTTGGATGGAAATGGACGCATTGGCCGACTGCTAATTATATTATTGTTAATCGAGCAAAAAATGTTGCCAACTCCAATTTTGTATTTGAGCGCTTTTTTTGAAGCCACACGTGATGAATACTATAAGCAGCTTTATAATGTGAGTGCTCAAGGTACCTGGCATGAATGGTTGATTTATTTTTTAAACGGCGTTGCCGTACAAAGCGAAGATGTGTTGTCACGAGCAGAGAGAATTAATGACTTATTGAATAAATGGAAAATGCAAGTTGCAAGCAGTGCATCTAATATTTCCATGTTGATTGTACAGCACTTTGCAGCAAATCCTTATCTTACTACGAATAGGGTAGCAGAAGAGCTTAAAATCGCTTACAGTACAGCTCAAAGAGGTATACAAAAACTTGAGGAGTCAAAAATTGTTAAACAGATTAGTAGTGGTAAACGGGATAAAGTTTATTGCGCTACAGGAATATTGGCAATTCTTGAAGAACCTACAAAAATTAATATGGATTTCTAATGAATATAACTTGCAGAACAGGAATTTTACAAACAAACTCGCGAAAGCATAAGAAAGAAGCTTAATCAAGTTCAAAATCGAATTTCTCGTCTTGCTGTTACTTTCTCGGTGAGATAGCTGACGATACCTATGAACAGAAGCTAAACGATTATAAAAATGCTAAACTTAAGATCACTTTACATATAGAGGGTAATAAAACCTTCCATATTACCGTCAAAACGGCATTTGGTCTAGAAAAACGAACCAAGGAAATCGAGGAAAGTTCGAAGGTCGAGAAAAACATCAAATACTGAATTACTTATTTTCGAGCGTAGAAATAAGAGAGATAGGGGATTATACTGTTGATAAGCCTGCTGCAGCGAGAAATGGCGGAAGAGGTAGGATTCGAACCCACGGTCCCCTCACGAGGACTTCTGTTTTCAAGACAGACGCATTCGGCCACTCTGCCACTCTTCCGTACAGGAGTATGGACTCAATGGCTATTACTAGTCAAGGTATTTTGCTTTAAGGAGAAAATTTTTATCAATTTAGCCGGTTTTGTTTATTAATAAATTATTTGATGAGATAATAAGATTATAATTACTTTTTTAATCAGGTAATTTATGGAAAATAATAAATTCTCTAATTCCATGAGTTTAATTGAAGCTGTTGAAACGTTATCTAATATTGCAGAGATGGATTTGGATCAAGAGATCGGCATTGCTAAAACACATCATCTCATCATGCAGGATGAAAGCTTTAAATACCGCACAGTGCACTGGTTACATAAGAAGAATTCTTCGCAAACAATCGGTTTGGTTAAAGACATATTTAAAGTTGTCCTTAATTATCTGAAAAACTTCTACCAAAATGACTATACTCTAGTCACTGATAGCAAAACGCTAGAGGGCATCAAAACCATTATGGTTTTGGTAGGAGAAGCGGCGAGAAAAATAGATAAGTACACACACCTTTTTAAAGAGCAACATGTACAGAATATTACAGAACTACGGGAGTACAAACAACTTCAGGATTTTTATTTAAGAAAAATTTCACGGACCATTGACGAAGGTTTTTTAGACAGATGGATTCTAGCCCTATCAGAAAAAACATGGCAGAATAAGAAGAAGGTTAAATTATTAGGCCCTATAAAACTCGTCACAAAACATGTCTTCGTTGATTTGGAATCTGTGAAACAAGATTCTGAATATGAATTGTTCTTTATCCAAAAAGAAGACGGGGGCCGCTTTTTTAACTCGCGGATCCTACGCAACATCAAGCTAATTTGTGATTTTGGAGACTATTTTGGCCATGAAAAAGGCCCGCTTATTGATAGGGCCCTATGGAAAGATCGGCAAGCGAAATATAGCGCTGAACATATCCTGCGCTCCATTTACAATGAACTTAGGGGATTTTATAAGGATGTTTCCATCCAGGAGTCTGAATTAGCGCGTTCAATTAATCAAGTGGTTATGGCTCTTATGTTAGCAAGCAATCCGAGTAACTTAATAACAAATGAATCTGCCAAAAGTTGCTATGAGTACTTTAAAGATTTTCAGCTTTTTTTAAGGCAAACTCTTGCATCCGCAACTTATCAAAAACTCTTGGCCTACTTTTTGGCAGAATCTAAAGAAAATCCCTTGCTGCGTATTATCCACTCTATCTGTAGCGCTTTATATAAATCTAATTCCTCATTGCAGGACTTAAAAGCTTATATAAACCATATCCTCGATGAAGCCCATGCGCACCAATCTGATGAACATTTGAGGATAGCAAAACACTCTGGGCTACTATGGAATCAACTGGCCTCTGACTATGCTGCTATGCAAAAGCTCTTTCGTCGCCATTCTGGTGGTCCCTTAAATCAATTGATGAGGCAAATTGAGGAAGGGGCTCGCGTGTTTGACCCCTATCTACAAGAAAACTGTCCTAACATGATCTACTCATTAAATCCTCAAGGTTACAACGTTTTAAATTTGTATCTACCATGCCCAACTAAACAGGAATTTATTCATAAAGCAGAAGTCATTCCAGAGTTTAAAGGCTTTTTAAAAGGCAATGAGTATGATGGAAATCAGCATTTATTAATTAATCTACAGGATCGCACCTCTTGGCGAGAGCATGCGCGTTCAAATGCTTTAGAAGAACTTAATAACTTAGAGTGCGCTGAGAATGTCACCGTTGTGACTCTAGCAAAAGAAACAGATTTTTATCATCAACTAGCTCCTTATCATGAAGACCATCAAACAGAGCAATTCATCACACATCTAAAAGAGCATTTAACAACGGATTTAACTGGGTTCTTTTTTCCTAACAAAAAAGAATTTTTCTCCTCTAATTGGCTGGATTCGCTTATCAAAACAGTGCATTTCCTATTTTTCTCTAGTAAGAATGTCTTATCCAAAGACGCGCGCTTGGACTTCATCGGTCTAGTTTATTTTTTCCTTGAGTTAAAAATTATCGACGCATTAACGCCTACTTCTTTCAGTTTCACTTGTAAAGATGGGATTGATAAGGGGACCATGGCTTCAATTGAGATGTTTTGCTTGCTCAAGCTGTTAAATGATGAACCATTTAGCGAAGAAGATTATTGGAATCTCAATGCCCTGCTTTACGCTCCAGCAATAATCAACCGTGAGAGAATTCCTTTACAAGAGCCATTTAATCGCATGATAAGGCTGATCAAAAGAGTCGAGTTAGCTAAAAACGAGCAGGGAAATAGCTTTAAAACATTTTTGCAAAAAAATCTCGCCTCTTCCTTTAGACACAAATGGTTTGAAGACTTGGATATTCATTATTAGATTTCTATCAAATTTGCATTTGCTTGGCTAAAACCGCACCTCCATTAAGCCTGAACTTACAGATTGTTTTAAAAACAACCTGCAAAATTCAAGCATAAAAGGGTAATCTAGTTTTAAAGACTATTTAGCTTGTAAATTTGGGAGTATTTAGCGTTAAGATAATTGTTATAATCCCTTTCTGAAAAAGGATTTTTTGTAACTTTTTCAATAAGTTCTAAGCTACGCCATCTGCGGCCATGTTTATAAATACGTTCAGCTAGCCACTCTTTGATAAATAGAAATTGCCCTTCGGCAACACGCGTTTCCCAGTCAGTATGATCGTGGGTAAAGGCTGTAAAAAATTGTGCAGCGAATAAATTACCAAGGGCATAGGTGGGGAAATATCCAATAGCTCCCATGGACCAATGCACATCTTGTAAGCAGCCTTCACTATCTTTTGAAGGGCAAATACCCAAAAGCTGCTTCATCTTTTCATTCCATGCTTCCGGTATTTCTTGTACCTTCAATTTTCCTTCCACTAGAGCGGTTTCCATTTCAAAGCGTAAGATCACATGGAGGGGATAGGTGACCTCATCTGCTTCAACCCTTATTAAAGAAGGTTCCACTTTGTTGATGGCTCGGTAAAAATCTTTAAAGGTAATATTTGTTAATTGGTCAGGAAAGGCTTTCTGTAGTTTTGGTAAAAAATACTTCCAAAATGGCTGGCTTAGCCCAATTCTTGTCTCCCACCATCGAGATTGGCTTTCATGAATGCCAAGGGAGACCGCTTCACCGAGAGGGGAGCCGTATTGTTCAGCAGGCAGTCCCATTTCATAGAGGCTATGTCCTCCTTCGTGAAGCACGGTAGAAATACAGCTAAAAATAGAATTAGAAGAAAGCCGTGTCGTGATGCGGCTATCTGTCGGGTGAAAAGAAGAGGAAAAGGGATGGGTGGAAAGATCGAGCCGCCCATGATAAAAGTCATAACCTATCTCTTTTAGAAGCTCTTTTGAAATTTCGAGCTGCTTGTCCTGGGGATAGGAGCCAAAAAGAAAAGAATCATCGACCTGTTGAGCAGAGACTATTCTCTTTAACAGAGCAGTATTCGACTGCTTTAGTCCGCTAAAAACCCTTGCAATCAACTTGGTTGAGATGCCAGGTTCAAAAAGATCGATCAATGCATCATAAGGATGTTCTTCAAAACCGATAAGATCTGCTTTTTTACGAACTTTATCGACAATCTTTTTCAGATAAGGAGCAAACTTACGAAAATTATTCTCACTGCGTGCTTCCCTCCATGCATTCATCGCACGAGCAGTGAGAAATGTAAAATCCTCCACAAATTTCTGTGGAAGTGCTTTTTCAATAAGGTAATCTCTTCGCCATTCTTTTACTGCTGCTTGTTGTTCCGCATTTAAGCCTTCAATGATTTTTCCTGTTTTTAAATCGATGACCTCGGCAAGAACGCTAGAAAATTTTTTGCCTGTTTTTTGTTTGTGGATAATTCCTGAAAGCACCTTAAGTTGTTCTGCTCGAAATGCTGCCGCACCTTCTGGCATGTAGGTCTCTTGATCCCAATCGAGAAGCTGCTGAATGCCGTGTAATGTGTGAGTCTGTTTTGCGATGTCAAAAAGTTTTTTGTATTGCGTTTGTGCCATATGCATGCCTTAAAAGTTAGCGATATTGTTTAGATTCTTCAAAAATAAAAATGCGTTGGATTCTTGGTCCAAGGCAGGTAATTAATTCGTGCATAATGGAATTACCCCTGATGGCAAGGTCTTCGGGAGAAAGGAAATTGCCGAATTCATCTTCTCCAAAAATTAATACATTATCTCCAATCGTTGCTTGAGGGATGTCGGTGATATCCACCATCATAAAGTCCATGCAAATTCTTCCGACCATGGGCGCTTTTGCCCCTCTAATTAGTACATAGGATTTGCCGCTGTAATTCCTATGCAGTCCGTCAAAATAACCGATAGGGATAACGGCTATTGTTTGGAAATCTTTTTCAACGGTGTAGGTTCTTCCGTAGCTGATGGTTTCGCCTTTTTTGCATTGATTGATGCCCACAATGCGAGAAGTTAAAGAGACAGCGAGTTTTAAATCCAAGGCTTTCTGAACAGCTTCTGAAGAATACAATCCATACAGCGCAAGGCCCATACGTACCATATTGTATTGGGGAAGGTGAAAACGCAATGCTCCTCCAGAATTGGCCGCATGCTTCCACTTCACCAAGATATTGTTTTGCTCTAATTCTGCAATGACAGCATCAAATTTTTCTACTTGCCCTAATGTAAAAACATCTTCATCAGGACATTCTGAGCTTGCAAAATGAGTCATGATGCCTTCCAGTTTTAAATTGCTGGAACCTATAATTTCCTTGGCTAACTTTAAAGCCATTTCTGGGCGGCATCCAAACCTTCCCATTCCCGTATCGATATGGAGATGAACTTTCACCTGTTTATTGGCCAAATTAGCATGCAGATTGAGAGCGTTGAGAAAGCTAGCATCACTAACACCAACTTCTAAATTCCATTTTACAATTTTAGAAGCTTCTTGAGGGGTAGCGCTGAGGACAAAGATATCTTGCAAAGCCCCCCCTTGAATTAACTCTATGGCTTCATCAATATAGGACACTCCTAGGATATCGATACCGCAGTTAGAGAGCACTTCAGCCATGCGTAAAGGGTTTGTTCCATAAGCTGCCGCTTTGACCATTACCATAATACGTGTTTTGAAAGGTAGCTTTTTGCGTGCAGATAGGATATTGCTCTCGATAGCTGCTAAATTGACGGTGCATAAATTGCTAAGAAGACTTTCATTAAATTGTTCTAAAATGAGTTCAAGTTTTTCTTTCGAAGAGCCTTTAATCAGCAAAGTGTCTTTTGCTTTTAAAAGGGGTTTGATGCTACTTAAGGCGTCGAGGTAGCTTGCAGCCTTTAACAAAATCGTTGAAGGAGATAGTCGTTGCATTTCCTTAATCAAGCTATCGTACGGGTGCTGGCCGTAGAGACAAAGGATATCCAAATTGCATTGGCTCAATTTTTGTGCCACGCGCATGTAATCAGAAAGAGGTTTTTGCCCTTTAAAGCCCCCAAATAAAAAGCACTTTCTGCCTTTGCTTGTATCAATTAGCTTTAGCGCTTGATCAATAGATTGAGGATCTGAGGAATAGGAGTGGTTGATAAAGGTGATCTGTTGCTGAGAACTCCAAATTTCTGTTTTAGAAGGTTCAATGATATAGTTTTGCAGAAGATTACAGAGGTTTTCTTTGGATATTCCAAGCTTCCATGCTGTTTTCATTGCCATGTTGACAAGGTCAATGAAATAAGCGTAGCCACCATTTATTCTTTCTTTAAACAAAGAGCCATCAGGAAAAGTAATTTCATAAAAAGGCTCCTTCTGGTTTGGAATAAGCCTTGCATGCGGTAGAGAGGGATCAAATGCGTTCCAAAAGTGGACAGCTAATGGGGATAGGTCGATTTCAAAAAGAGGGTGATTAGGGAGAAAAATCCACGCAGCATCTTTTGAAAAAAGAGTAAGCATCTCTTGTGCGGAGGTTTCTATATTACCAAGTGTTGCTAAATGCTTTTTCCCCAGGTGAGTAATCAATCCATAATTAGGTTGGATCATGGTTGCTAAACGCTGCATTTCCCCTTTTTCAGAGATTCCTGCTTCTACAACCACGATTTCATCTTTCTTAGAGAAAGTAAATAAACTGAGAGCGACGCCGATTTGACTATTGAAACTTTCTGGTGAAGCGGCTGCGGCTTTAGAAGTGGAAAGCAATGCAAATAAAAGATCTTTGACCATTGTTTTACCGAAAGCCCCTGCAATAGCGACGACTTTACAACGCAAAGTTTTTCGGTATTCAGCAGCAATTTCCTGCATAGCCAACAGGGGATCTGCTACTTTTAAAAATGTAATGCTGGGGATGTCAATTTGTTGCCAATTTCTGTCTACAAGAACATAGCAAGCACCGGCACGTGCAGCTTGCGCTAAAAATTGGTGTCCATTGGAGTGGCTGCCTGGTAAGGCTGTAAACAATGCATTGGGAGAAGTAATCCTCCTTGAATCAGTGACAATTTGATCTACAATAGCAGGCTGAGTAGGATTTCCGCCTGCTTGGATAAAGCCAGGCCACACTCTCAAATCAAATGGGTCCATGCCTAACCTAAATTAAATAAGGAGCTATCTTATTTCATACGCATAAATCGAACAATAAAAACAAGGCTAAAGCAAGCAAAAGGTGTTAGGATAGCCGTGAGAGGAGAAAGTACTTGTCTTTCCCCGAGCACTGAGGCTGCATTGATGATTAAGTAAATTGCCACAAGACCAAATATAGAGCCGGAGTAAATAAAAAAAAGGGGAAGCTGTCTCGTAAAGGTCATGCAAAACGTTGCAACCCCTAAAACGACAAGCAAGGGAAGCCAGGGCATTATCAACTTGCGGTAAAAAGCCGTTAGAATCAGAGCTTCTTTTTCACCAAGTTCTTTCTCGTTCAAGGGTAATTTGGCTGCTAGTTCGGAGATGGAAAGTTCATCGGGAGGAGTGATTGTTTCCATCAATCGCTTTTTGTTAAACCGCAATTCTTTTATAGCTGCATTTTCCATTGAATTGACGACAATAATTTCTCCATTAGGAGCGCGTTTTAAAACGTCAATAGATAAGCCTTCCGGAGGCTTGGAGTAGGGGTAGAGCAGGGCCATCTTCCAAATCTCATCAATGGAACGAATCCAGAAAGTTTCTTCAAATCTGCGCATAGTCGGATTCCAACTTTTAAAAAGCAGCAATGCACCATCCTCTAAAACAAGATGATGCACAATAGGCTTGGAATATTTTGAAGGTCTTTCTCTTGCATACTTCTCTTCAAGTTGCTGCAGGCGTCTTGTGGCCTTTGGAAAAGCAAATTCCATATTTAAGAACATAAAACTTGTTAGTAATAGCGCAAAACCAAGAAAAGGCACAATTAGCCTTTTCTTAGAGTAGCCTGCAGCTAAGAGAGCGACAAGTTCATTATGAGTATTGAATTGGCAAAGGACTTTTACTGTCGCAATTAATAACGCAAAGGGAATTAAAATTTCAGAACGTACAAGAAATTCGCAGCTATAATGAAAGGCTAGTTCTGTGAGTCGGAGTCGTGTATGGTGATAGTTGACTCCGCTCATATGACTCGAGTAGTCAATCAGCACATATAACCCATAAAAAATGCCCAGGAAAAGACAAAAGGATTTAATGAGTTCTTTTAAAAAATATTTTTCCCAAATAAGGAGCATTTTATGCAATCCCTTTACTAATTCGATTCATGCAAATAAGCGATAATAAGGCAATAACTAAATGTGGTGAGAGGTAGAGGAGGAGTGCAATTTCGATATGGCTTCCAAGTCCTTTTGCCGCAAAAAAAGAAATGAGATAAAAGGCGGCAAGTAGAATGGCAAAAAAGATGCGCTTTGGGCTCGCTTTTCTGCCAATATTCATTCCAAAACCAAGCCCCATTAACGTGAAGGTAAAGGGGGCAAGCGCTGCAGAAATACGCCTTAAAATTTCTGAATAAGAATGGTTGAGATCTCTTTGCAGTTCTTTTGCCTCGTGAGAAGTCTTAGCTTTGCCTAAAGACTCCTTGTAGTCTTGCAAGCGCATCTTAAGAAGATTCATATTTAAATGATCATTGCCAATATTGGAGACTTTTTTTTGCACAAAATGAGCGAAATCACCGACGGAAGATTGTGTTGTTCCGATGTTCTCTATAATTAAACGTACGCTGCCGCTGGCTTTTCCAGGAGAAGAAATAATTGTTAGGCCTTCAGCTGTAAAACCATCATTTTTTGTTTCAAGGTTTTTGGCCACAAGCAGGTTGACCGTGTCGTTATCAGCACTGGGCATTGCAATTAGTATGTCTTTTGCATTCTCCCCCATCTTAGTGGAGCCTAGCGCTTCAAAAAAAACACCTTTACCCTTCATTAGATGTTTATTGCGTAAAAGGAGTAAAGGGTTAATTGAGCGCAATTCAGTTTTTAAAAGATTAGATTCCAAGTGGGCACTCGTAGATAGTTCAGAGATAATATAGAAATTTCCTAATGAGATAAATGTGGCGGCAATTAAAATCGGGCTAATGATGGAACTTAAAGAAAATGAAGCGCTTCTTAAAGCGGTCAATTCGTGGCTCGCGGAAAGTTTTTGCATTAATAGCATCGCAGAGGTGAGACAAGAAATAGGAATGGCGATAGGTAGAATATAGGGAATTTGGTAGAACACGAATAAAAGAGTAAGCGTAAAGTTTGGTCCAAGTGAAGCAAAGTGCGCAATTTCCTCAAGTCTTGATGTCAGCAAAATTGCAATAAATGCCGTAGCTGTAAGGAGAGCAACTTTTAAGTAATCCGTAAGTAAATAGCGCCAAATAATGGGCATTACAACCTAATCTTTTGAATACCAATTGACAATGGAGAATACAGGAAATGGAGTTTTTGTTACAATTACCCCTTGATAATAGGGTGTCGTAAAGCATGTATAAGTGTTGGTACATTTTAATTAATTTTGTCAAAGAAGGCCCCTATAGCTATACAGATTTGAAGGAAAACCCTTTTATAACACCTGATACGCTGGTTTTAAAAGAAGGTTGGAAGAAGTGGCTACCTATTAGGGAGGTCCCTGAGCTAAAAGATCTCTTTAAAGAAGAGGAGCTGGAAGAAGAAGAGAGTTCTTCGCTGCCTGCTCCTGGAGAAGATGCTGTTTTATCTTTAGAGTTTGCAGAGCCTCCATTTTTTTTATGGTTTCTTATTGCTCTTGTTGTTTTAACATTTGTGATTTATAGATTATCCCAATGAGATTATCTTGTCGTTTAGAATCATTCTTTAAGAAAAAAACTTTTAAAAGACTTTTGGTGGGATTATCAGGGGGCCCTGATTCGCTAGCATTGCTTTTTCTTTTGATGACGCTTTGCAAAAAATATTCTTTTGAAATCGGCGTTGCTCATATTAACCATGGTTGGAGAAAAGAAAGCGCAGAAGAGGCTCACTATCTGGAACGACTTAGCGGAAAATTAAAGTTACCTTTTTTTTTGCATACTTTAAATCCTGCACTGCTAAAAGGAAATTTAGAAAACGCTTCAAGAAATGAAAGGTTGGCTTTTTTTCAAAAAGTTTGTAAAGAAGAGAAATACGATGCGTTAGTTCTTGCCCATCATGCCGATGACCAAGCAGAGACAGTTCTAAAACGGTGCTTAGAAGGGGCTAACCTATTCGCTTTACATGGGATGGAAGCGAAGAGCAAGTGGAAGGAAATGACGATTTTACGCCCATTACTTTTTGCTCATAAAAAAGAATTATTAGACTATTTGCAGCAACTCAAAATAAGTTATTTTACGGATTCCACAAATTCTGATGAGCGCTTTTTAAGAGGAAGAATGAGAAAGAAGATCCTTCCTTTTATCAATCAAGAATTTGGTAAGAATATAAGGGATCCTCTTTGCCGCTTAGGACAAAATGCGCTTGAATTAAATGAATATGTTCAGTTACGCGTAAAAACAATGCCGCTTAACCGTTTTGAGGGTAGTTTGGGAAGCTGGATCGATTTTAATCGAATTGAGTGTCTATTGGAAATTAAATGGGTTGTAATGGACTTTTTTAAGAAAAAATGTATGAATTTCCATTTTGACATAGTAAATAAAATAGCTAGTTTTCTACACACTAAGCAAGCAAATAAAGAATTTGCGATAGGCGGGAAGGTAATCTATTGCGATCGGGGCTATTTTTTTTGTATGAAGGCAGCAAAAGATCGAGTAGTGCAAGAGACAGTATCTATAAAAAAACAAGAATTTTGTTTAGGAGAATGGAAAATTAAACTTGAAAAGTTTAAAAGAAGTGATAATGAACAATTCGGCTGGAAATTTGCGTTTTCAGGGCTCTGTAGGGTTATTTTGCCATTTGGAGATTATTTTGTTAGTCTCCCTCAATCACCTACGCAGCCTTTACTCGATCGACTATGGACGCAAGGAAAAGTACCTGCTTTTTTACGTTATCAAGTTCCAGCTATTTATGACAGCGAGGGTTCAATTGCTCATGAATTTTTGAGCGGAAAAAAACTTTTAACTAGTGCTAGAGGGGAGAATGACTTAACGGTTTCCCTTTACCGCGAATAATAATTAGTGTAGAATCAAATACATGTGAATCATATTCTGAGAAATCTTCTTCGTGGAATTTTAATTCTTTTTACTGTATTTTTTTCTAGTTCATGAGGAATGTCCAGTTCAAATAATTTTGTGTAATCTAAGATTATAATTTAGGTAACTATGGCGGAAGAGAAAAAACAAGATTTTAAAAAGGGCTTTCCTAATGGCTTTGTATGGTTTTTAATGGCATTGTTTTTGCTGGCTTTGATGCTGCAAAACTATATCGATACAAAGTTTGCGAAGGTTTCTTTTAGCTACCAGTTAGAACACCTTGTCAATCTTCAGTTGCTTCAGCCTGAAGATAGCCGCAAGACTGCTCTAAATGATAATCTCGTGACGTTTAGCGGGAAATTTCGCGAACGTCAAACAGATGAAGGTAAAAATCGCTTCAAATATCTTGAACTGCTTAATGCCAATCACCTGCTAAAGCAAGAAGAAGAACAGACAGAAGTCAATCTGAGATCTTCCAAAGCAAAAGTTATCGATTCTGCGGATTGGTTCTTGCACCTAAGTGGTACCACAATTGGAAAAGATGGGTATGCTATTGTAGATGACGCCTACAGCACCCCAACACAAGACAATAGTATTGTTATCCACCAACTTTCTAAGAAAAATATAACAAGTCTTGCAGATTTGAAAAAAGAATTTCACGAGCTAAAGACTAGCCCTTCAGAGAGCAGCCTTAATGCTTTTGGCAGAAAATTGACAGATCTCACAAAAGATTTTAGATCTCCACAGCTAGGAATTGGAAATGAAGGCATTAAGCAAAATCTGAAAAAAATTGAAGAATTGTTAAATCAATCAATTGGGACAGATTCTTCAAAAACCTTACAATCTTATGAAAAAGCTTTAGGTGAACTTCAGCTTATTGTCAACAATCTTAATGAAGCTGAGGATCATATTCGCTTAGCTAAGTTACGCAGCGTGCGAAATTACAAAGAATTATTAGATGCTTCTAGCCATCTGAATGCTCAACTAGAAGAAAATGCCATCCAATTGGATAAGGCGCGCGAAGCTGTGTCTCACGTGATTTGGTACTTTAACAACCAAGAAATTTCAACTCGTACTTTAGAAAAACAAGATCCTGAGATTTTCAATCAGTGGTTCATCAATGCTAAAGATGAGTGGAATAACTTTAGTCAAAATCATGGCGGCGTTTTTAAAGCTCCAGATCAACCTTTAAATGTTGTTTTAGAAAAGACATTTAAAAGCGAAGGGCCAACACCTAATTATCTCAGTTATATCTTTACAATCATGCCAGTGCTGCTTGTTATCATGATCTTGTATTTCATCTTTGCTCGTCAAATGAAAGGCATGGGCACAAGTGCAATGAATTTTGGAAAATCGCCTGCAAAGCTAGTATTACCTAAAGGGGCGAATAAAATTACTTTTAAAGAGGTCGCTGGAGTCGATGAAGCCCTAGAAGAACTCCAAGAAATTGTAGAATTCCTCAAAAATCCTCAGCGCTTTACATCTCTTGGTGGACGCATTCCGAAAGGGGTGCTTTGCATCGGTCCTCCAGGTACTGGAAAAACGCTTATTGCTAAAGCTGTTGCAGGAGAAGCAGATCGACCTTTCTTCTCGATATCGGGCTCTGACTTTGTCGAAATGTTCGTGGGAGTTGGCGCAAGTAGAATTCGTGATTTATTCGATCAAGCCAAGAAAAATGCTCCATGCATCATTTTTATGGATGAAATCGATGCTGTAGGTCGTCATCGTGGTGCAGGCATCGGAGGTGGTCATGATGAGAGAGAGCAAACTCTTAACCAGCTCCTTGTTGAAATGGATGGCTTCGATACAAATGAAGGCGTCATATTAATGGCAGCGACAAACCGTCCTGATGTTCTTGACAAGGCTCTACTGCGCCCTGGGCGTTTTGATAGAAGAGTTGTCATTGGCCTTCCCGATATCAAAGGCCGTTTTGATATATTGAAGGTTCACGCTCGCAAAATTAAGATGGATCCTTCCGTGGATTTAATGGCAATTGCACGCAGCACTCCGGGCTGCTCAGGTGCGGATTTAGCGAACATTCTGAACGAATCAGCCTTGTTAGCTGCTAGAAAAGGGCGTACTGCTGTAACATCCCAGGAAACTGTGGAAGCAAGGGATAAAGTTCTCTACGGGAAAGAACGTCGCAGCCTAGAAATCGACGAAAATGAAAAGAAAACGACAGCTTACCATGAAACAGGCCATGCTATTGTCGGTTTAGTTGTCAAGCATGCTGATCCTGTCGATAAAGTGACGATTATCCCTCGTGGTGTTTCCTTGGGATCAACAATGTTTTTACCCAAAAAGAATCGAGTTAGCTACTGGAAAAATGAGCTGTTTGATCATCTTGCCGTGTTAATGGGCGGGCGTTGCGCTGAAGAAATTTTTGTAGAAGATATCTCTAGCGGTGCTCAGCAAGATATTGAAAGAGCAACACAGCTGGCAAGAAGCATGGTGTGTGAATGGGGAATGAGCGATAAGATTGGTGCAGTGGCGCTAGATGAACGCTCTGATGCCGGGCAATATTTAGGATGGAATAACTATCATGAGAAAAAATATTCCGAGGAAACCGCTAAGGCGATTGATGATGAGGTAAGAAAAATTCTAGATGATGCGCATAATCGAGCGCGCCAAATTTTGCTAGAGCGTAGAGAGCAGGTGGAATTAATGACAATGATGCTTATCGAATTTGAAACGCTTGATGCAGAAGATGTCCAGAAAATTGTTAAAGATGAGTGGGACGTTGAAGACAAACGCAAAAAACTTAAAAAAGCTGATGAGCTTCATAAAAAGCCTGTCACGCCTCCGCCCCCACCGCCTGAGACAGATACTTCTCACGCAGGCAAACGTGAGCACCCCTTAGTCAATCCCGCCTCTTAAGCGTTCAGAAGGATTGCCCGGAAGGGTAATCCTTCACCCCTTTAGATAATTTTTCTTGATGGTGTCCATTTAAAATTTTTTAGTTATTTTATCGTTTTTCCCAATCTCCTAATCTGAATATTTCAGAGATATTGGGAATTCTTTTTTAGTCATTCTTAAAATAAAATTCGGTGTAGATACAATGTGGTCAAAGGTTTTAGGCGCTGCTGGAATAGGCTCAATGGCAACTTATAATGTTCTTTTTTTACCAACATTTCGAGGATCAAAAAGAGACCATAAAAGTATTATGATGAATAGAATGCTCTTAGCTGCCCTGGCTGGTGGCGTTGCAGGCGCATATATCGGTAAATCTGTGGCCAAAAAGCCGCACGCAGTTGTGTTATTTAATGTCAGCTCATCCTTAATGACAGTTTTTTGGGGATCCAAAGTATTAAAATTGTTTAATGAGTAGTAGGATTTAGCCTGATTTGTTTTTAATCACCTTTAAGGATGGAGGGGATACGGCTCTTGACTTTGGGCACCTTTTCACAACTAAAAGCTTTCTACCCCGCTTTAGCTCTATCCCAAGCACGAATGTAATCGCTAATGGCTGAATCTACTGGTTGCAGCAGTTCTGCTTTTTCCAAAACTTCTGAGGGAGGGAAGAGCATAGGATTATTTCTCGTCTCTTCATCTAACAATTCATAGGCCCCTGTATTAGGAGATAGGAAGCTGGTGAAGCAGATGTTTTCTGCAGCAATGGCAGGTTCTAAAAGATAGTTAATAAATTTGAGCGCTAATTGAGGATTTGGAGCTTTTTTAGGGATTGCAGCTAAGTCAATTGTAAAATTGGTTCCTTCCCTTGGATAGGAAAAGCTAATAGAAGCGTTTTCTTTAGCTACTTGTGAAATATCGCCATTATAACCTTGAACAATGAGGAATTCAGCTGTAGCAATGCCATTTTTATACTGCTCATTTTCAAGTTTGGCGAGATTCTTTTTCCAGGAAATCAGGAGATCTGCAGCCTGATGAATTTCATCAGGATTTAGCGTATTGACACTGTAGCCTAAAAATCTTAGGCAAGCGCCTAGGGTTTCTCTCATATCATTCAGCATGGTCATGCGCCCTTTATAGGTTTTTTGACCAAACACATCCCAACTTGAAATAGGAACTTCAATTTTGTCGTTTCGATAGCCTACTCCCGTGAAAGAAAGCATATAAGGAATGCCGTACTTGACAGCTTCTTTAGAAAGGCGCTTGAGATAAACAGGGTCCAGTTGCTTTGCATTGGAGATGTTTTGGTAGTTGATTTCTTCTATCATCTTTTGTGCTAGCATTAGGTCGAAGATGTAGATGCTAGGAAAAATCAAATCATATCCAGTCACACCTAATTTTAGCTTGGCATACATCGCTTCATTTGAATCATAAGTGTCGATGACAATGCGGCAGTTGTATTCTTCTTCAAAACGCCGGATAATCTCTGGTTTGATATAGTCTGCCCACATAAAAAGATGCAATTCAGGAATGTTGGGGGAAGAACAACCTGTTAGACAAAGCAAAAAACAAATGAGCAGCATTCTAACCATTATACGTCCTCTGAAAGTGTATGCGTTAACCAGACAATAGGACCTGTCAATAGCAATAATAAAGTCGACAAGGCATTAATGATAGGGGTAGAGCCAAACTTGATCATACTATAAATGTAGAGAGGGAGGGTTAAAGCTCCTTGGCCTGCAACAAAGTAAGTGATCACAAAATCATCAAAGGAGAGAGTGAATGCTAATAGCCCGCCTGCAAACATGGATGGGGCGAGGAGGGGCAGCCAAACTTTTTTTACGATTAACCATCCATTGGCCCCCAAATCTTGTGCTGCTTCTATTACTGAAAAATCGAAATGCTGCAATCTTGATAAGACAACCATGGCAACATAACTAATACAAAAAGTGGTATGGGCAATAAACACAGTAAATAAGCCAAGAGGAAAAAAAATTGTTCCAAAGAATAGCAATAAGCTAATGCCCATAAGAATATCGGGAATAATGAGAGGGACATAGACGAAAGCATGATGGACTTTTTGCAAAAACGTTTTAAAGCGAAATAGTGAAAATGCACTAAGTGTGCCTAGAAGGCATGAAACAAGAGCGGCTCCGATACCAATTATCAAAGAGTTAAGAAGTGCCCTCCAAAGCTCTCTCTCTTGAAAAAGTTTTATATACCATTTGAAAGAAAAATGAAATGTATCACTGCCATACTTGGAAGAATCAAAAGAGCTGATAAATAAAATGAGAATTGGCAAATACAAAAAAAAGATAATGCAAATACTTACCAAAGCTGAAATTGGACTTTTCTTCATTCTTTTCCCCTCCACCCTAGCTTGGTTCTTTTATCGCGCCTTCTTAAAAATGTGACTACAAAAAGCGGAACTAAGACTGCAAGCGTTAGCAGTGCTGAAAGAGCACTTGCTAGAGGAATATCGCGATCAGAAAAAGTTCTTTGTGCAATCTTGTTACCAATCATTTCGCTATAAATACCCCCCACCAAGTCGGGAATTACGTAAGCACCGATTGCAGGAATAAACACCATAACCATGGCGGTAAAAATACTGCTGCGAATAACGGGGATGAAAATGGTGAGGAATGCCCGCGTGCGAGAAGCTCCTAGATCCATGCTGGCTTCAATAAGATGAAAGTTGAACTTAGAAGCAGCAGCATAAGTAGGAAGTACAGCAAACGGCAAGTAAGTGTAGACCATTACTAGGATAACGGCAGCAGAATTATAGAGTAGGGAAGTTTCTGGCGAAACAAGATGTAAAGCAACTAGAGCCTTTTTAAAAATACCTTCGGGATGCAAAAGAGATTTCCAAGCAAAAATGCGAATCAAGAAGCTGCTCCAAAAAGGGATGATAATTAACATGAGGAGCGTTTTGCGCCATTTTGTGTCAATTTGCGCTAGGAAGTAGCTTAAGGGAAGGGCTAGAACAAGGCATATAATTGTTGTGATTGTGCTAAGAAAAAGAGTTCTAACAATCAACGTAAGATACTGTTTGTCTATCAAACTTTTAATCGTTTCAAGTGTCCAGCCTGGTTCAATTCCACCATAAAGATCTGAAGATTTGAACGCGTAGGTAAAAATTAAAGCTGTTGGCAAAACAAAGAAAAATGCTAGCCATAGAAAAGAAGGAGAGCTAACAAAAAATTCTTGCCAAAAGTTAGTCCTCTTCAATGTCTGGATCCTCCTTGATGACATCCTGAACAGAACCAACGTGTTCTGAAGGGGTTTGTGTTAGGTTTTCATCTGATGGATGGTACCTTTCTAGCATGTATCCATCATCTGCATGCCACCAAATCCAGACCTGATCTTTCCAACGAATAGGTGTCTCGTCAAGAAGTGTGCGATTATGCTGTTGGGTCACAGCAATCCGATAATCCTCTCCAACTGCTACCCAAAAATTTGTATGATCGCCTTTATAAACAACGTCATGCACGATGCCTTGCATCAAATTATGAGGGGGGGAAGAAATTTTTGGTCGTTCTTTTGAAATATGAATTTTTTCCGGACGCATGCTGAGGTGGATAAGTTCCCCTGAGGCAATCTGCTTGTCGTTGTAGCAGAGAACATCAGGAAAATTTTCGATACGTAAAAGGCTATAATCGGAAGAAACTTTTTTAAGAAGTGTACCATCGAGAAAGTTAGTATCACCAATAAAAGCAGCAACAAAACTACTTTTAGGAGATTCGTAAAGCTCCACAGGTGATCCTATTTGTTCTAGTCGGCCTCGATGCAAGACGGCAATCTGATCACTGACAGCCATTGCTTCAGTTTGATCGTGAGTAACAAAAAGAAATGTAATACCGACTTCATCATGAATAAGATCTAACTCAAGAAGCATTTTTTGACGGAGTTTGAG
Organism: Chlamydiales bacterium STE3; assembly: GCA_011125455.1. Lineage (NCBI taxonomy): Bacteria > Pseudomonadati > Chlamydiota > Chlamydiia > Chlamydiales > Chlamydiales bacterium STE3. The sequence goes on from VKHO01000061.1 coordinate 22,316, forward strand.
ATCAAGAGCTGCTAGGGGTTCATCGAGAAGGAGCACTTGGGGTTTTTTGATAAGGGCTCTAGCAATGGCGATGCGTTGTTTTTGCCCACCACTAATTTCATCTGGCCTTTTATCAGCATAATCACTCATTTGTATGAGGTCGAGCATTCGATCTACTTCTCGTTCGATTTCATGCTTGGGAAGCTTATCAATACGTAGGCCGAAGGCAATATTTTCATAAAGAGTTAGATGGGGGAAGAGTGCATAATTTTGGAAAACCGTATTAATAGGTCTTCTGTGAGGAGGCAAATTGGTAATATCCTGTCCATTAAGAAAAATTTGACCCTCATCGGGTTTTTCAAACCCTGCTACAAGACGTAGTAACGTTGTCTTGCCACAGCCGCTAGGACCTAATAGAGAAAAAAACTCCCCCATTTTAATGCTAAAGGAAACATCATCTAGGGCTTTATAGGAGCCGAAATTCTTTGAAATGTGGCGAAATTCAAGAGAATCTGGCATTGATTGTCCTCTCTATTGTTAAAACTTTAAAATCGTATATTTCCCAAGCAGGTTTCGTAAGAAGTCTAATAGGAAAAGAGATTCTTTTCTACAAAATTGATGGTATTTTTTCTTAGAGGAGCATTGCTCACACAATGATGGAAAGAGATTGGAAAAGGGAGAAGAGTATAAAGGCCCCAAAGATGTCTTGGGGCCAATCATCAAGCTTAGTTTGCTCCTGTAGCTACAATCGTTGCTTTACGGCTTAACTTGAGCTGCCCTCTCTCATTAATGTCCATTACTTTCACGCTAACAACATCGCCAGGCTTGACGAAATCAGCAAGGTTAGAAATTCGGACATGATCAAATTCAGAGATATGGCAAAGGCCTTCTTTTCCAGGTAGAATCTCAACAAAAATTCCGAATGGAACAACGGATGCCACTTTTCCATTATAAATTTTACCAATCTCAATTTCAGCGGTTAAGCTATTAATAATAGCTTTAGCTTTTTCAATATTTTCTAAACTTGGAGCGGAAATGCTGACAAGCCCATCATCATTGATGTCGATCTCGACCCCTGTTTGTTCGATGATGGCGCGGATCTGTTTACCCCCAGGCCCAATAACAGAAGCAATTTTGCTTGGCTTAATGACGAGTGTTTCAATGCGTGGGGCATAAATTGACATCGTTTCTTTATGCTTTGGAGCCACGTCTAGCATTTTATTTAAGATATGAATGCGCCCCTCTTTTGCTTGAGCAAGGGCCGAGCGCATAATTTCAGGCGTAATGCCTTCGACTTTAATATCCATCTGAAATGCTGTGATCCCTTGATGGTCTCCAGCAACTTTAAAGTCCATGTCACCAAGTGCATCTTCCAAGCCTAAGATATCTGATAAGATTGTGTGCTCATCACCTTCAAGGACAAGACCCATAGCAATGCCTGCAACGGGACGCTTGATGGGAACGCCAGCCTCCATCATTGCAAGGCAACACCCGCATACTGTTGCCATAGAAGAAGAGCCATTGGACTCTGTGATATTGGATTCTACGCGGATTGTGTAAGGAAATTCTGCTTTGGCAGGGAGTACAGCTGTTAGAGCTCGCTCTGCAAGTTTGCCATGACCTACTTCTCTTCTTCCCGGTGCTCCCATGCGGCCAACTTCTCCAACGGAAAATGGAGGAAAGAAATATTGAAGGTAAAAGCGTCGGCTTCCATCCCCCTCAAGATCTTCAAACCGCTGAGCCATGCTTTCTCCTCCAAGAGTACAAACAGCCATGCTCTGAGTTTCGCCTCGGGTAAACAATGAGCTGCCGTGAACTCGTGGCAATAAGCCTTGTTCAATATCGATGGCACGGATTTCAGTCGTTTTTCTCCCATCACTTCTTAAATTTTCCTTCAAGATCATTTCGCGCATGAGCTTGGAAGAGACAGCTTTTAGGGCTTTATTGACTTCTGCTTCTGTAAACTTAGGCTCGCCTGCGAAAAGCTGTTTGAAAAGAGCAAGTTTGACTTGAGATTGAGCTTCTTCTCGTTTCATTTTTTCTGTAATGCGAAGAGCTTTATTTAATTCTGGACCTGCGATTCTCTCAACTTCTTTAATCGCTTCATCAGAAATAGTATAAAGGTGAGTTTGGCTTTTTGCTTTGCCAATCTGGGCCTGCCAATCTTTTAAAGCTTGGCAAATAACTTTGATCCAGTGGTGGCCAGTTTCGATCGCTTCCATGACTTGTTCTTCAGTTAGAAAGTCGCAGAAACCCTCGATCATGAGAACAGCATCTTCAGTTCCAGCAATCATCAAGTCAAGTTTAGATTTTTTTTGTTCTTCTATTGATGGGTTAATCACGTACTTGCCCTCAATCAAGCCAACCCTGACACCAGCGATTGGTTTAAGGAGAGGGATATCTGAAATTACAAGAGCCGCGGAGCAGCCACAAATAGCGAGAGGCTCTGGTGCATTCATGCCATCATAGGACCAGACAAATGAAAGAACTTGAACTTCATTGTGAAAACCTTCTGCAAACATTGGGCGTAGTGGACGGTCGATTAAGCGAGAAACTAAAGTTTCTTTTTCAGAAGGCTTGCCTTCCCTTTTGATAAATCCGCCCAAAGTTTTACCGGCGGAAGAAAATTTTTCCTGATAATCTACCCTTAAAGGGAAGAAATCAATTTCTGGGTCAGCTTCCGGAGAAGCGCACGCCGTGTTAAATAGAATAGTTTCACCACATTTAACGACGACCGCTCCGCCTGCTTGTCGACCAATCTTACCTGTTTCGAAAATGATTTCTTTGCCATCGACAATCACACTCATTTGTTTGCGTTCCAAGTCCATACTTACTCCCGGTATTTGTTGTTTGGATTAAGAGAGGGGTAAGAAGGGATAGAATTCAGAAATCTTTCTTCAAAGGAAATTAAACAAAGATTTCTGATTTCTATACTTACCTCTCAAATTTAAAAAGAATTTTTTAAGAAAAATTACACACTTTTGACAATTTTTGCAAGAGATTGCTAATAGGCAGCTTAGATAGCTGCCTGAATCAAATTAAAAAATTTACCTTCTAAGGTTTAATTTCTTAATTAATGATTGATAACGCTTCGTATCTGTAGAATTAAGATAATCAAGCAAGCGTCTTCTCTGGCCCACTAGCTTGAGTAGTGCAAGGCGTGAACCATGGTCTTTAGGAGACCTTTTAAGATGTTCTGTCAACTCTGCAATTCTTTCAGTAAGAATCGCGATTTGAACGTCTGCCGATCCTGTGTCCTTCTCATGAAGTTGAAATTTTTTGGTAATCTCTTCTTTTGTACCTTTATCTAGAGACATTCAAAGAATCCCCCGTTTTTTTGCCCTAGGGCTGTTGTTTTCTTGCGCGTTCCATTTCCGAATTTTAGGTTTGCGATAAGAACATAAACTTAGCACAACTCCAAAACAACGATTTAAATCCATTATGGTCAATAAGCAACAAGCTCCTGCGTGTTGCAATAGATTGTAAATAGTACTTTCTTTGAAAAAGTCTTAAAAGAACGCTTAACTATTGCTAAAATAACATTATAGCAGGGCGGATTAATGAAATCAATAAAATTCAATAAGTAATATGCTTCTCAAGAAGGTTTGCGGATTGCTATTCTGTGAAACCCTACTCTCAGCATGGGTTTCTCGCTTGATTCTTGCGAAAAAAAAATTTAAGAACGGTCAAAAAATAAGCCTTTCTAGTACCTTAAGGGGATGCTAACCTTGTTAACGAAGTCTTATTGATGCGCCTTTGTCTAGAGGAAGAGAAGTTTGATAGGTAAAGATTGAGAATGGAGATGAAAATTTTTTGCATATCTTTAGTTGAGTAAGATAAGAGGCCGGTTATGAGTGACAATAAATGTGCAATTTCTCTCCTGATTTAAATTAGGATATATAAAATGGAGGTGCGTAGCGCGAAAAATTTTGCAGTTCCCTTTGGTCTTAGATGATCTTGGCTATTTCCTGCTCCAAGGGGTAGTTATGATGCGAAAAGTGGGGAGTCTTTAATCGCGGATTTATTGCTACCTAATAGGCTTGCTTTCTGAAGGGTTTTTGCGCCTCTTATTCTGCTTTTAAAGTAGTTTTCCTTTATCCTGGATCCTATTTTGGGAAGCAGTCGATGCAATCCGCGAAGAAAAAAATCACATAGGGGGTCTTTTTCTTTTTTTTGAAAGGATAGAGTAGCTGCTTTCTTTACTTTGTATCTTCAATGGCTTTATTAATGAATTCTTTAGCTGGCCTATAGATCTCTATAGAGATAAACTACCACCATGATTGTAGATAAGTTGATGAATGTTTCTGAAACGCTAGTGATGAATTACTGCTCCTATGCCAATGATTGAAATGCGGCTCTCTGATTTTTCAAGCTTCTTGCTTCCAATGTAGGCAATTTTCAGCGGGAGCTGGAGAAAAGGCGAGCAATCTGTAATAGGAGGAATTTTTGACAAATGGAGTGTTTTGTGCTTTGAAAAGCGGTATAAGGCGCCCCTTAATCAACCTACCAAAGCGTGGCATTTGGTAAAGAAAAAACAATTTTAAAGGAAAATCTAAACTTTTGTATCTAAAATGACTTCGATAGTATCTGGATATTTTCGGTAAGCATCTCTTTTTAGAACCACCTTGAATGGAATTTTTATTCTTCCAGAATGTTTTTCCATTTGTAGTTCGTCCCAGATTTTTTTCTTAAGGTCTTCGCTAACTGGCTCTTTTTTGTATTTAAGTAGTAATTGCTTGATATACTCTTGCTCTTGATGTCGAAAGACATCGACATCATAAAAAGGATGCTCTTCCGTTTTTTCTTCCATATCTGCTTGCCTCATTATTCAACTGTTTAGTAAATTCTTCCCTTTTCGCAAACATACCAAAATGAAGTTTTTAAAGAGGATACCATTATGCATAAAGAAACTACATATAAGGAAAAACTGGTCCATCTCGGGGAGTGGTTGCCTTCCATTATTGAAACAATCAAAAAAGATTTGAAAAATGAGCACTTAAAGCAAGATTTTCAATTTGTTAAAAAATATTTTCCAGGAAAAAACATCAATAAAATTGAATCGGAAGAACTTTCTGGAGCTTACAAAGCTGCTATCGAAGAACAGGAAAATGGGGAGATGCTTGCAGAGTTTATAGCAAGTCGATGGATTATAAAAAATAGCGATTTATATTACTTCTTTGAAAACTTTCTATCCTCAGTGGATCCTAATTTCACAGAAATTGTTGAGCTAGACGAACGTAATGGAGAAAAACTCATCGAAGAAGCTACTGTTTCGTTCGGCGCTAAGAGCACATATGTTTTTTCGGTGCTTAACTCCGTTGCATTTACCCGAGATCAATTTTCGAAACTACAGTCTAATGCCCAGAAAGAAACAGCTACTCAAAATGAAGAACGTGTAGAAAGGGAAGAGAAAGCGACGATAGAAGGCATGAAAAGAAATCAAGAGAGAGAAATTGCCCGTTTAACGGATAAGTACGAAAAAAAGCTAGCGGGTCTTCAAAAGAAATACATTCAAGATGTTGAGCAGCTTAAGCGTCAGGTGGCCAATTTACAAAAAAAACTCCATGTCTAGTTCTGTCGAAGAAGATGAAAAGTACATGTTTGAAGCCCTTAAAGAGGCTAAGAAAGCCTTTAAGCAGGATGAGGTTCCTGTGGGAGCCGTCCTTGTAAGAAAGGGGCAGATTATTGCAAGAGGGCATAACCAAGTTGAGTTGTTAAATGACGCTACTGCTCACGCCGAAATGCTCTGCATGACTGCGGGGGAGGCGGTTCTAGAGAATTGGCGCCTTACAGACTCTGTTCTCTACTGCACCTTAGAGCCCTGTGCAATGTGCGCCGGAGCTATGTTTCTAACGCGAATTTCGCGTTTAGTTTGGGGCGCTCCTGATCTTCGCCATGGTGCAAATGGTAGTTTATTTAACCTGTTTGATAAAGTGCACCCCATACACAACATTGAAGTGAGAGGAGGCGTTTTAGGGGACTTCTCTGCCTATTTGTTGAGGGAATTCTTTAAAAAACGCAGGGAATTAGAATGAAGTTAGAAGCCCTATTAGCTGAGTTAATCGAGTTCCAACAGCATAAACTTCTTGAGCAGGGGCGGCGTATTATTCCCTTGCTTACCCCTGAAGATATCCTGCAGCCAAACGATTATCCTGAGTTAGAGTTTAATCCTCAGTTTCGTTATGAGGAGGGAGTTTTGTCGGGTTTGCTCACCGTCCAGGCTGCTTACAATGCAACAAAAAGAGAGGCTGAGGACTAGTTTTCTGTTAGCGTGATGAGTTGTTTTTTTTGATTTTCGATAATTTGGAATAAAGCAGCGCGCTTGTCTTTTTCGTTTGACGAATTCTTTTCAATCTCCTCATACTTTAACAAAGTCTGCCTTGTCAATATATCAACCTCTTCTTTTGAGAAGAGGTATTTTTGCTTTTCTATGGGGGAAAGGGAGGAAGAGAGGTAACGTCTTTTAAGTTTTCTTTTGGTTTTTCTAGCGTTCTCATGGATAGCTTCAATGCCAGCCCTTAAAGAGCATCCCATCCAGAGCGCTACTAAAGAGAGGCTGCCTGAAATTAAGCAGAGTAATAGCTTAAATGATGAGGAGTAGCCAAAGATTAATTTAAAATGCCAATTTGGTGAATGGAAAAAGAGAATTTCTGTCAGGCAGAGGAAGATAATGCCAAAAAATAAAAAAGTATTTCTATAGAAAAAAACGCGCCTAGAAACGTCTTTATAAAAAGAGGACTCGAATTCTGACCTAGCAAAAGGGGCTAAGTGCAAAGATAAGGAAATTAAGTCTTTGTTTTTTTGATCAAAACTATTGCTCATAACCTTCTTTCAAAATTTTAAAATCAATTCTAATATTATTTGGATTTATTTTCAATAAGCTACTTAATTGTTTTCGAAATAATATTTTATTGTTTTGGCCGATTTATGTTTTGCATACAGTTATTTCAGGTGACAACTGTATAAAATTAGCATTGATTTTATCTTTTAAAATCAGTAGAATCTGTCAAAACTGGAGATGTAAACTATGAAAAAAAACACCCATCCTCAATACCGAGAAGTTATTTTTGAAGATTCCGCAACGGGGACTCGTTTTCCATGTGGCTCTGCCATTCAAACAAAAGAAACAACGACTTATGAAGGGAAAGAATACCCTCTTTATCGCGTATCTGTTTCCTCTGCTTCTCACCCATTTTTTACCGGGAGCACCAAGCTTGTTGACTCTGAAGGGAGAGTGGAACGCTTTAAGCAGCGCTATCCAAAAAAGCAATCTGACGCTGCAAAATAATTCTAAAGTCAATTTAATTACTTACCCAATTTATGTTAAATAGCAAAAAAGTCGAGAAAATGCTTGGGCGCCTTAGCGAGGTTGAAGCATTGCTTGGAGATCCGGCATTGCTCAATGATCAAAAAAGATATCGAGCTATGACCCAAGAACATTCTCAGCTTTCAGAAGTAAAAATAGTTGTGGAGCGCTTGGAGAAAGCGCAGAAGGAACTTTCGGATAATACACTACTTTTGGGACAAGAGGGCGATAATGACTTTGCGGTTTTTTTGCAAGAAGACATAGGAAAATTGCAACAAGAGATTGTCAATTTAGAAAATAAGCTGAATCAGCTACTTGTCCCTTCTGATCCTAATGATAGCAGTAATACTATTTTAGAGCTGCGGGCAGGGACAGGAGGGGACGAAGCTGCTTTGTTTGTCGGTGACTGTGTGAGAATGTATAAGATGTATGCTGATCGCATGGGTTGGAAATATGAACATTTGTCAAGTACTGCATCTGAAATGGGCGGGTTTAAAGAGTATGTCATGGTTCTTTCTGGCGCAAACGTTTACCGGTATTTAAGGTATGAGGGAGGGACACATCGCGTGCAGCGTGTTCCTGACACTGAGGCTCAAGGGCGCGTTCACACTTCTGCCATTACTATTGCTGTTCTTTTAGAGCCAGATGCTGATGAAATTGAACTAAATATCGACGAAAGGGATTTGCGTGTCGACACCTATCGATCTTCCGGGGCGGGGGGGCAGCACGTCAATACAACAGATAGTGCTGTGCGCTTGACGCACATGCCAACAGGAATTGTTGTGTACTGCCAGGAAGAGCGCAGTCAGCATAAAAACAAAGAAAAGGCTCTGCGCCTTCTTAAAGCGAAGATAGCAGAGGTTGAGCGGGAGAAGAAAGAAAAAGAAATTTCCGATTCTCGTTCGTCTCAAGTCGGTTCCGGAGATCGATCAGAAAGAATTCGAACCTACAATTTCCCTCAAAATCGTATTACTGATCATCGGATTAACTTGACTAAGTATAACTTAGACTATGTTATGGAAGGTGATCTTGAGGAGATAGGCACATCTTTAATAGCCTACTTTTACGAAAAAATGATGGCCGAGTAGGTGAAAACGCTATCAGAGCTCATTCATCTTTCCGCTAGTTATTTAAAGTTAAAAGGAATCGATTCTGCTCGACGAGTTGCTGAAGACCTCATTGCTGATGCTTTGCACTTAAAACGTTTAGATCTTTATCTTCTCTACGATCGCCCTATACAAGAAGATGAGTTAACTGAGTTGCGTGTCCGTTTGTCTAGAAGAGCGAAAGGAGAGCCTGCCCAATACATTTCAGGATTTGTTGATTTCTATGACTGCTGCATTAAAGTGACACCATCAGTTCTGATTCCGAGGCAAGAAACAGAGATTTTAGTCGATAGGGTTGTAGGAGATCTCGAGCAGACGAGCCTGCAGGGTAAAGTATTGCTGGATTTGTGTTGTGGTTCGGGGTGCATAGGAATTGCTTTAAAAAAACGTTTTCCTCAATTGCAAGTTGTCTCTTCTGATATTTCGTCCGGTGCTTTAGCGATTGCGAAAGACAATGCTTTTGCGAATGGAGTGGACATTTGTTGGGTGCAAGGAGACTTTCTGGAGGCTTTGCCTTATCAGCAATTTGACTTTGTTGTTTGTAACCCTCCTTATGTTAGTGAAATTGCTTACGAAACGCTTGACCCATCTGTTAAATGTTATGAGCCTAAGTTGGCTTTGGTGGCTTCTGATAATGGTTTGTTTTTTTTTAAGCGTTTTGCTTTAGAGGGAAAAAAACTGCTTTCGAGTAAAGCTAAGGTTTGGTTTGAAATAGGATTTGATCAGGGTAATGCCTTAAATCAAATCTTTCAAGAACCTTTTTGGCGTAACCTCAGGCTTGAAAAGGATTGGGCTGGGCATGACAGGTTCTTTTCCCTTGAAACTGAATGAATTTTTGAGTATGATTAATGGACTTAACCTGAATCGTGATTTTATTTTGCGTCAAGCCACAACTTTAAACCTATGCTAAATTTTTTAACAGATAAGATGCAAGGCCTTGTGTCGAAATTGGCCGGCAAAAAAAAACTAACAGAAGAAAATATTTCTGAGGCAATGAGCGATGTCAGAATGGCACTGCTTGAGGCCGACGTGAATTATGGCGTTGTTAAAGCTCTTATTAAAAGGGTTAAAGAAAAAGCTGTAGGCGATGCGCTTTTAAAGTCTGTGACTCCGGGTCAGCAATTTATTAAAATCGTGCACGATGAACTAGTAGCATTGATGGGGCAGCAAGAGGCTGAAATAGATTCGAGCAAAAAGCCCTCTGTCATTATGTTATGCGGTCTACAGGGTTCTGGTAAAACAACAGCCAGCGCTAAGCTTGCGAAGTTTTTGAAGAAAAAACATGCATCAAAAAAAGTGCTAATCGCGGCGTGTGATTTGCAACGACCTGCAGCGGTTGAGCAGCTAAGCGTTCTAGCAAAACAGATAGATGTTCCTGTTTTTTCATTGCAGGATGAAAAAGATCCTGTAAACGTTGCGAAGTTAGCGTTAGATAAAGCGCACTCCGAATCCTTTGATATGCTTATTATCGATACAGCTGGACGATTGCATATTGATGAAGAGCTAATGAAGCAGTTGGAACAGATAAAAAAAATCACAATGCCTCAAGAGGTGTTGTTTGTGGCAAATGCTGCACTTGGGCAAGATGCCGTCAATACTGCAGCAGAGTTTAATAAACGGATTGAAATTACTGGTTCCATCCTAACCATGTTAGATGGTAATACACGCGGAGGCGCTGCGATATCCATTCGAGAAGTAACCGGAAAGCCTCTTAAGTTTGAAGGGGTGGGGGAAAAGCTTGACGATCTTCAGGCCTTTAATCCTACCTCTATGGCTGACCGTATACTCGGCATGGGCGATACAATCAATCTTGTGAAAAGAGCACAAGAGCATATCGACGAGGACGAAGCAAAAAGGCTAGAAAAAAAAATTAGAGATGCCACATTTACATATGAAGATTATTTGAATCAAATTCAAACCTTCAAAAAAATGGGCCCACTGAAAAGTTTGATTGGAATGCTGCCTGGAGCAAGCCAGTTGAAAAATTTAGATTTTGATGAGAAAGAATTTTACAAAGTAGAAGCTATCATTCAGTCCATGACACTTGAAGAGCGTGAAGAGAGGTGTGAACTAGCCCCCTCAAGACGCAATCGTATTGCTAAAGGAAGTGGAGTCAAGATAGATGATGTTAATAAACTTGTAAAATCTTTTAAACAGGCAAAACAGTTTTTTAAAAATATGCCAAATATGAAACAAATGCAAAAGATGATGGGAGGATCCCTATGGCGTTAAAAATTAGACTGCGACAGCAAGGTCGCAATAACAGGCCGTTTTATCGGGTAGTCGTTGCAGATGCACGCTCACCACGTGATGGTAAATATGTTGAAGCTTTAGGGTGGTATAACCCGTTCGAAAGTGACAGCGAAAAAGGTGTGTTTTTGAATCAAGCTCGTATCCAACATTGGATGGATCATGGTGCTGAAATTTCAGAAAACGTAGAGTCCCTGCTGCACCGTCAGTTGCCTGCTCTTATGAAAATAAATACAGATAAGCAAGTAGCTAAACGTGCTAAAGCTTTAGCAAAGCGCAAAAACCGCAAAGTGGCAAAAGCGTAATCTAAAGTTAATAATGCGTTTTGATATCCTATCATTATTTCCTGACTACTTCATTGGCCCATTTAATGAAAGTATTCTAAAGCAGGCAATAAAGAAAGGTCTATTGGATGTCCGCCTTATAGATATTCGCGATTATGCGGAAAATAAATGGCGTAAAGTTGATGATCGCCCCTATGGTGGTGGTCCGGGGATGGTGTTGATGGCAGATCCGGTAGCGAAAGCAATCCGTGCCTCTAAAACTGAGAAAAGCCATGTAATTTACCTAACTCCGCAAGGACAACCTTTAACGGCTAAAAAATGCCGCGAGCTTGCAGGAAAAGAGCATCTTATTCTGCTTTGCGGCCATTATGAAGGGATTGATGAAAGGGTAATCCAAAGTGATGTGGATGAAGAAATTAGTATTGGAGACTATGTTCTGACAAATGGTTGCTTACCCGCAATTATTCTCGTAGATGCAGTTTCCCGATTTGTTCCTGCGGTTCTTGGAAGCAAAGAGGCTGCAGAACAAGATTCCTTCGAAGATGGTCTTTTTGATTGTCCACATTACACCAGACCTGAAATTTTTGAAGGGAGAAAAGTCCCTGATGTATTATTAAATGGTGATCATAAAAAAATTGCCGATTGGCGTAAAGAGATGGCATTACAAAAAACAAAGCGCATTCGGCCTGATCTATTAAGAAAGAAGTGTTAAGGAGAAAAATGAGCAAGCATCATACGATTCAAAAGTTAGAGAAAAAACAGCTAAAAGCAGATCTAGAGATGTTCCACGTAGGTGATACCGTGCGTGTGCATACGCGGATTATTGAAGGTGAGAAAGAGAGAACACAAATCTTTTCTGGCACTGTGATTGCCCGTAAGGGATCAGGTCTTTCAGAGACGTTTTCTGTTCATCGTGTTGCTTATGGCGAAGGCATGGTTAAAGTATTCCCTCTGCATAGCCCACGCATTTCAAAAATTGAAGTCGTTAAAGAAGGAAAAGTGCGTCGTAGCAAGCTTTATTACCTAAAAGGTACGACTGGTAAAGCTGCGAAAGTGAAGGGGCGTGTCGTTGCTAGAAAGGCAACGCCAGCAGCGACTTTAAATCATACAGAAAACTCAGTTGCTAAAGAACAAGCAGAGACTGCAGAAAACCAAATTCACTCTGAAGTTTAAAAACTTCAATGGCGCGTGTTACTAAGCGGTTACGCAATTTAGTCAAGTTTGAAGAAGAAGTACGCCAGCAAGGTTATAAAATGATTGCTGGAATCGATGAAGCAGGGCGCGGGCCCCTAGCGGGTCCTGTAACTGCGGCTGCATGCATTATCCCTGAAGGGTGCTTTTTCCCAAACATCAATGATAGCAAAAAGCTCTCGGCTTCTCAAAGAGAAGCTCTATTTTGTCAAATTACTGAAACCCCATCGATCTTCTTCGGAATTGGTATCATCAATCATACAATGATTGATGCGATCAATATTTATCAAGCAACTATCCAAGCTATGTTGCTTGCCGTCAAAAACCTTGTTGTAAAAGCGGATTTCCTACTTGTCGACGGCCTCTCCCTCCCTCATGAAGATATTCCTGCGAAAAAAATTATTAAAGGCGATACACTTTCTCAATCCATCATGGCAGCAGCTATACTTGCTAAAGTAACGCGGGATCGATTAATGATAAAGTATGATGAAGAGTGGCCAGAGTATGGGTTCAAACAACATAAGGGCTATAGCACCAAGCAGCATTTTGAGGCTCTTAAGCTGTATGGGCCTTCTCCGATCCATCGAAATTTTAAGCCAGTACAAGCTTTAAAGGGACTCCAAGCAGCTTGGAATAGTAACTGAGAGAATCATTATCCTAGAAGTGGTAAAATGGATCTACGGAGTGCTAGAGCATTTTTTTGAAGATAATTTTCAAAATCCTTTGGGTGGCTAATTTCCTTATCGATGTAATCTTTGATCAACCAGAGGCCTGTTTTCTCTAAAATGGCTTTAAGTAGATTGAAGTCTTCTTTCTGTTCTTCCCTAAGCCTTACAAGTTGATCGAAATCAAGATGCCGATTGAGCTTTCCAATGAAATCTGAAGGATGAGCAAAAAAATCAGCAAAGAACAGTATTGCTGTAATATTGGCCTTACTATCAAAGGCGATATGCTCGGCGAGTTCCTTTACATTTTCGCATTTTTGCAAAATATAATCGTGTGTTTTTTGCCATTCTCGGACAACGGCCTCTTCAATCTTATTTTCAAAAGCAAGTGCAGAGTTTGAGCATAATTTAGTGAAGGCATTATCCAATAAATTAGCTTTCAACTCATCAATTGTCTGATTGAGCAAGGAAATTTTTAAAATAAGTGTTTCTCCCGATAATCCTAGGCTTTCTGCTCTATGATAAAAATTTTGTATAGAGTCTAGCTCTTTAATGCTATTTTCCTTGTGGTAGATAGATCTATCCGCTACAAGCTCAACAATATTTGATTGAAGCTGATCGATAATTTTTTCAGCAGCTTGTGGAAGTTGCGTTTGCACTTCAAAAGGGCAGTGCTCAGAATAGACTTTTTCAATAAATTGAAGGCTTGCAGCAAAATGAGTGAGGTTGGCATTTTTTTCTAAGGGGCTGATAACTTCTTGAAAAAGCATTTCTTCAGAAAGTTCTTTGGGCTTCCCAAAGAAAATTGCTCTAAAAATTTTATTAATTTGGCTTAAATTTTGATAAGCACAAACTCTATTGCGAGAAGCTTGCTGGATGACTCTATAGTTATTAAAAAAACAGGTTTGCTGAGTCTCACTTTTATAAAAACTTTGGTCGCGATTCATTTTCAATAGAAGAGAAATAACTAAATGAGAATCGTATCTTTTTCTGTAAAAAATACGATGAAGTAATTTTTTAAACCCACATTTCTGAGGGAATTCTAGGTAAAGCTCGCCATTTTTAGAGTAAAGGCGTTCTGAACCATTTAGCTTATAAGTATAGGGATCGAAGTTCATTGGTCTATTCTTTAGTAGAAATAAAAAATTATTTGATTAAATATTTTTTTATTTCCTCTGCTTTTAAAAAATATTTTTGGATTTTGTTTTTTAGAAATTGGTATTTTTCTAGTTCTTGGTTTTCTTCTTTTAGTTTTTTGCGTTTTTCCTGATTGACTTTTTCGTCTTTTGCCAAATCGACCATTCTTGTAGAGAATGCTTTCGAGAGCTTAATGTGAAGTTTAAAAGAAATATCGTTTTTAAAGTGCTCAATGAGGGGAGTTTTTATAGTTAATGAAAGCTTTTTTGTGTGGGTATTTTGCTCATCTGCTGGCTTGTGTTTTCCGCTATTAGCATCGAGTCCAGACTCCTTTTCTAGCTCTTGGATGAGTAGCTTTAAATTTTTTGATTGTTCTGCATTCATTTCACAGAACTCAACTTCATCATTGCTATTAGAAAGGTTTAAAATAGTACTACTTAAAATGTTGGCTTTGCTAATGCTAGAGGATAATGGAAGAGCCTGGGTGAGAGTTTTTTTATTTAAGTAGAGGCGATTTTCGTCTTTAGAGTGCAGGGCAAGCATTCCGTTTGAAATGAGTAGGGAAAGTTCTTTAACTAAGTCAGTATGATTTGATTCAAAAGGCAACAAAATGGGGGTGAAGTTAAGGCGTTGGTCAATTCTTTCAATTTTTACTAGTTGAAGACCTGAAGATTGGTAGTGAGATAATAAACTATGAACTCTCATAAAAACTCTGTTTTTGTTTAAAACTTACGTGCAAAAATTTTATTAAATTACAAAATTTAAATCAATGAGATTTAATTCTTATTCTTCTGATGAGAAAGTAATTTCTTAGGGAAGTTTTAGTTATTTAAAGCTTTAAAATTAAGCTCAATTGAGTTAACCTTCTTTTTCTTCTTCAAAAGCACTTATCTGGTTAAAACTTATGATTCGAAGCATGACAGCTTATGGAAAAGGGGTTGCAGAAAGTCCCGCGGGTCGAATTGTTGCGGAAATTCAATCTATTAATCGCAAACATTTTGATTTAAATATTAACCTTCCAAAAGAGTTAGCTTTTTTTGACCCTGAAATTAGAGAGTGGTTAAAAACTGCTGTGGGCCGAGGGCTAATCAACTTGCGTATTTCCCTCCTCAACCAAAATAGGAATTTGGGAAAACTCGCGTTAAATCTTTGTCTTTTAGAACAGTATAAAGCCGCTTTTGAAGAGTTGCAATCACAATTGAATGTCCCAACTCTTTCCGATGAGCGTTTTCTCTACTTTCTTTTAGAGCAGCCTTCTTTATTTTCTTACGAATCCATGCAAGAGGATTCTTCGCTTAAAAATTTATTAAAGGAAGCTGTTGATCAGGCTTTGCAAAATTTTCTTGATATGAAAGTTGAGGAAGGTCAAGCCTTAGTAAAAGACTTTTCCTTAAGGCTTAAGATGATCCATGCGTCTTTAGAATCTATTGAGCCTATTATTAAAAGCTCGCCTGGTAAGTACCGCGATAAACTGACTAAAAGACTAATAGAAATTAGTGAAAATCAAGAACTTGTTGATCAACGTATTCTTGTTGAAGTTGCGCTATTTGCCGATAAAGTGGATGTTTCTGAAGAAATGACTCGCTTTCAATCGCATCTTGCTCACTTTGATCAACTTATCCATGGCCAAGGGGAAGTGGGAGGGAAAAAGTTAGATTTTTTACTTCAAGAGCTATTCAGAGAAATCAACACGATGAATTCTAAAATGTCTGATCTTAAAGGGGCGCAGCTATGCCTGCAGATTAAAGGAGAATTAGAGAAAATTCGCGAGCAGGTGCAGAATATTGAGTAGCACAATGGCGCTGTTAGGCAACCTAAAAAGAGGATTAATTTTTATTGTAAGTGCGCCTGCTGGTACGGGTAAAACTACACTTGTCAACCTTCTTACAAGTGAATTTGCAAATATAAAGCAAAGTCTCTCTTTTACTACGCGCCAAAAACGCCCAGGAGAAGAGCAGGGCGTGCATTACCAATTTGTTACCCCTGCTGAATTTGAGCAAAAAATTGCTAAAGGAGACTTCTTAGAATACGCCAAAGTTCATGGTCATTATTATGGAACATCGCGAAGTTGGGTAGAAGGAGAAGTGGTTAAAGGGAATCATGTGATCCTTGTGATCGACACCCAAGGTGCATTGCAGTTAAAGGGCGAACTTCAAGCCGTATTTATTTTTGTAAAACCTCCTTCATTAGCTGTTTTAAGGTCTAGACTGCTGCAAAGAAAAACTGATAGTATCGGAGAAATTGAAAGACGTATAGAATGGGCAAGAACTGAATTAGAGCTCATTCCTAACTATGACTATGTGATTTTAAATGAACAGCTATCGGTAGCTTATCAAGTTTTGAGAAGCATTATTATCGCAGAGGGGCATAAAATAAGTTATGCTCATGGCGATGATGGCTAGGGATTAATTTCCAACAGTATTTTTAAGAAAAATTGCGACGTTAGTTTTGCATTTCTATTAGTGTTCGAATAAGGTTCTTCGAACATATTTAACATTTATACTTAAACAGGGAAGTTATGGAAACAAAAGACAATTTAACAAATGAGACGCTTGGAACAAAATTTAAAAGCCAGTTTGATCTTGTAAATTATGCGATTAGATACGTGGATCGGTATATCAAAAGTGGCAGAGCTCCTCGCGTTATCAAATTTGAAATACAAAACCCAGCTGCTCTAGTACTCGAAGAAATTCGCCAAGGGAAGGATGAGTATGAGGATGCTTTTGAAGAAGTGAAAACCATTCCTTTCGAAGAGAAAGATTTTGAAGAAGCAAATGCTCAAAGATTAGAAAGAAAAAGAAATCGTCGATTTTCATAATCCTTTGTGAGTTTTTATTCCGATGGATACTCAAGCAAATTTTGTTCTTTTTGTGTTGGTAGTTCTCACTGTGCTCGTTCTGTTAATTATTTATTTTGCCTACAGCCTAAGGCAGAATCGGGATGGCAGTTGCCCAAGCCCTTACACTGGATTACCTCTTAGAAAAGCGCGAGAATTGACGTTTTCTACAAAGGACCAGATATTGCGTTACCTCTATCAGCTGCATGATTACGATAATCGCATGTTTGATATTGAAAAGGCAGCTTTGTGTAGAGAGACTGGGAGGCTTTTCCCTGACGCAGTTAAGTGGAATGATAAAATTAAGGTAGATTGGTCTTTCATTCAAAAACGCTATCAAGGAAATTTTGTCTCTTGGGGAAGCTTGAGTGAAGATAGCAAAAAAGAGATTCGCGCTGCTCATAATAACTTAAATGGTTTTCAAACAGAGTATTCGTCGGAACAACCTGCACCACGTATGATTGAAGCAGACATTGCTTTGATCAAACCAGGTCCTCTGTACGTTGATATCGAAACTAAAGTACTTTTAGGATGGAAGGAAATTCCCCATACGGAACTTGAAGTACTCATCGTTCAAAAACCCAGAAAGATAGCTTTAATAAATGTCGAACAAAAATAATCCTAAAAGACCACAGAAAATTCTTATTACTTCAGCACTCCCTTATGCGAACGGGCCCTTGCATTTTGGACATATTGCAGGAGCCTATCTTCCAGCAGATTGTTATGCTCGTTTTGAAAGACTAATGCAAAATGATGTTCTCTTTATTTCGGGTTCTGATGAATATGGGATTGCCATTACTCTTAGCGCCGAATTAGCCCACCGATCCCCTGAAGAGCATGTCGCTATTTTTCATGAAACGAATAAAAAATTTTTTCAAAAATTAAAGATTTCATTCGATCACTTTTCAAGAACATCGTGGCCGGGACACCAAGCACCAGTTCAGCAATATTTTGCCGACCTTTTAACTAATGGCTTCATTGAAGAAAGGACAACCGATCAACTCTATTCCGAGGCTGATAGCAAATTTCTCGCCGATCGCTATGTGGTTGGAACATGTCCAAAATGTGGTTTTAATGAGGCTAGAGGAGATGAATGCCCAAAATGTGGCGCTTCTTATGAGGCAACAGATTTAATTGATCCTCGCTCCAAATTGTCTAATGCAAAGTTAAGCAAAAAGCAAACAAAGCATTGGTTTTTGCTTTTGGATAAGTGTAAAGAGAAACTCACCTCATGGGTTGAGCAGAAAAACTGGAAACCAAATGTGACTAATTTTGTGAAGGGCTATATTAAAGAATTAAGGCCTCGTGCGATTACTCGCGACATGAATTGGGGAGTTCCTATCCCATTGCCTAATACAGAAGGAAAAGTTCTCTATGTCTGGTTTGATGCCCCAATTGGCTATATTTCAGCAACTATGGAATGGGCATTACTAGAGAAAACGCCGGAGAGATGGAAAGACTATTGGTGCGACCCTCAGACTAAACTTGTTCACTTTATCGGCAAAGATAATATTCCCTTTCATGCAGTTATTTTCCCCGCCATGACAATGGGGCAAAATCAGCCTTTTAAGTTAGTTGATGAACTGCCTGCTAATGAGTTTTATAACCTAGAGGGGCGCCAATTCAGCAAATCAGATGGCTGGACTATTGATTTAGAAGAGTTTTTCAATTCCTATACGGTGGATCAAATACGTTATGCGATAGCTTCTAATGCTCCAGAAACCTCTGATTCCGAATTTACTTGGCATGACTTTCAATTGCGCTGCAATAGCGATTTATTAGGCAAGTGGGGGAATTTAGTTAATCGAGTGGTGGTGTTCGCTCATAACCATTCCGGTGGTTGTGTTCCTGCTTTAGATAACTTGCAGCCGGTAGACTTTGAGTTTTTAGAAAATATCCGTCGAGTCTCCAGCCTGGCAAAAGGAGCATATGGTCAATTTAAACTGCGTAAAGCGAGCCAACTGATCATGGAACTTGCCCAAATCGGTAATGGGTATTTCGACAGCAAGCGCCCCTGGGAAGATGCCAAAAAAGCTGATGGAAAAGCTCGCTTGGAGACAACCATTGCTTGCTGCTTTGAGTGTTTAAAAGCTTTAGCATTAATCTCTTATCCAGTTATCCCCGACGCAGCACAAAAGCTCTTTCACCTCATTGGTTTTTCTGGACTCTTGGAAGATAGGGATTGGGATGTCCTTTTATCCGAGACGATTTCTCCCGGACAATCTCTAGAGCAGCCAACGCTATTCTTTAAAAGGATTGAAGATGAGCAGATCAGCGAGGAAGTAAGAAAACTTAAGCAGCTTAGCAAAAGCAAAGAGTCTAAAAAAGTAGAAGATAAGGGTCTTATTTCTTATGAAGACTTTCAGAAGTTGGATCTAAGAGTCGGCAAAATCATGGAAGCCGAACCTGTTTCTAAAAGCAAAAAGCTTTTTAAGCTTCAAGTAGATATTGGTTCTGAAACAAGACAAATTGTTGCCGGAATAAGAGAGCACTATGAAGCAGAGCAGTTAATTGGCAAGAAAGTTGTTGTTGTTGCAAATCTAAAGCCTGCCACTTTGATGGGAGTTGAAAGCCAAGGGATGCTATTAGCTGGGAAAGATGAGCACATATTAGAGCTCGTCTCCATCACTGATGTGCGTGCCGGTGGGGCAGTTTCTTAAGACAGGGTGAGCCGAGGGTATGCTCACCCACTCATTAAGCTAGGCTGCTTCAGAAGCAGGTCGGTCTGAGGATATCGATCTTTCGCTTTCCCTATCGTTTAGATGAGATGAACTTCGTTGGTCAGCATTTCTCTTCGCTCTATTACTGATGATTTTTTCGACGGCAAGCTTGTCTTCCTTGATAAATTCCGGTGTTTCTACCTTTTTAATCTCTTTGCCTTTGTAGCGCTTAAAAAAGTGCATTCCAAGGCCAATTCCTGCGATCGCTAATCCAAGAGATGGTAAAAGAATCGGAAGGACACCAGCACCGAGAGGTGT
This sequence comes from Chlamydiales bacterium STE3, assembly GCA_011125455.1. Taxonomy (NCBI): domain Bacteria; kingdom Pseudomonadati; phylum Chlamydiota; class Chlamydiia; order Chlamydiales; species Chlamydiales bacterium STE3. The sequence continues at coordinate 42,048 of VKHO01000061.1, forward strand.
GCCAAAAAGCCCTACGAAAAAGAGAACGGTGCTTCCTGCAACTAGAGCAATAACAGCTCCGTTTAAAACAATGCTCATTCCTTGTTTAAGCTGCTCTAAGCGCGCATTAGACTTTTTAAAGTTCCACTTTTCAAGTTTTTGCGTTTGCAACGTTTCAACTTGTTTGATGTCCCCGGCAAATTTTGCAAGAGCTTTTTTAGTAGGTGTCAGATTAAGGCGTTTTTCGATTTTTTTCCAAGAAAGCTCTTTTGTGACCACCTGTTTATATTCTGCTTTCTTTTTGTTAAGCGTTGCAAGAAGGTCCTTGTCAATTTTATCCCATTTTCGCAATTTGCGATCTACCTTATTTGGTACAATTTTGTGAGGAAGACTTAAAGTTTTAGTAAAGCAACGCTGTATTTTATTTTGCTTGCTTAATTTAGCTTCATTTCTAGCAATAGCTGCAATTTTCTTTTTCCGCCATTTGCTTACTTTGTAGTTGCTCGAATCTTGTTTTTCCTCTAGCTTCTTGATAGAAACCTTTAATTTTTCTCCTTCTTCTTTGTACTTGTGAATGCGCACTGCGCATTTGTCGGTATCAAGCGGAGTTGCCCAGAAGTTTCTTTTTTCGTTCATATGATCAATCTTTTTGGCAAGGTTGATAAGTGTCCCCACAGCAATTCCAATATCTACGGCTGCCTTTGTTCCTTCAATCCAGCTAATAAACGTTCCAAGTGGGATCACAGAAACAGCTCCAAAAATGGGGATTTTACCGATCGCAGCGGAGACTTTTCCTAAGTTAATCCATTTAAAAGTATCCATGAGTTTAACAATGCTTAAAACACCTGAAGTCAATCCTAAAACAGAGCTGGCCAGCTTAGCTACGCTTTTAGCGGTCAGCACATCATGAGTGCTCTTAAAGACGCCTAAAACTTTAAAAAACTCGGAAAACCCTTTAAAAAAGTGAGCAGGGGCAGCACTAAATGGAGCAACCTTGTCAAAGATGGCTAAAAATTCAAATAATCGCCTTGCAAATTTTGCAACTGCATTTGCTGTTCCAGCATCAGCAGCTTCCTTAGCTACAAAGCCAAGTCCTTTTTTAAAATTTGCATATCCCTGTTGGACCGGTAAAAAGGCTCCTGAAGAGATGTTATTTGTGGTAGATGACATTTTAACCTCTTTAAATTAAAGCACTATTATATCATAGTTAAAATATAAAGTAAATAAACTAACTATTTTTAATTATTTTAAGTTTTTTATTTATAAAAAACTTATTTTTAATTGATGTAGGTTTAAATTTGAGAAATTGTACACATACAATAAGGTTAAGGGGCCAAAAAACCCAGGGGATTTTAATTAGAAAGATTTGATAAAAAATTTCATAATAACCTCTGTTAAATAACTTTCATCCCAGCCAGCTTTTT
>VKHO01000062.1 GCA_011125455.1 Chlamydiales bacterium STE3
GTCAGAAACAGACTACTCCATGCTTTTTTTATTTACCTGCTATTTTAAATTCGATGTGAGGGCTATTGTGCAACAAGGCCGCCTTGTTGCATAAATCATCCTGTGAACGAGATTTATGCAACAAGGCCCCTATTATGTTAAAAAAAAATTTAAAAATAAAAACCTACCACAATTTAATTGATTATGTCAATTAACAAAAACCTCGTATTTACAGGAAACTACACATGAATTAATAATGTTAACCAACAAAAACCATCATGTTTACAGGAAACAACAAATAGGGATGTAAGCTATTACTATTCATCAACAACATCATCATGAACAGGCAAGGATGACCATAGAGAGGCCCTTTGAGGAGGATAAAAGGCTCAAAGCAGTGGTAGCATTTATGGGAGTTACCCTTAAAAATCTAGTAATTAGTTGCTTAAAAGAACATTTACTCAGGGATAATGAGCTAAACGATGAAACGTTAAGGGCTTTCAAAGAAACAGATCAAGAGAAAGAACTCGTACGGTGTAAAGACTTCAACAACTTTGTTAATAAGCTTGGACCCAAGTAGACGCTTAAAATTTTCATCGCAACTAATTCAAAAAAGAATTGAAGCAACAAGAAAAAACAGGAAAAGACCTGAAGAAATTCCGTGAAGTAGCCGAGAAACTTGCTCATGAAAAACTCTCGATGCAAAGTATAGAAACCATAGAGTGGTTGGAAATTTTAAGGGCAGATAGGAGTGCCATATTGAGCCAGACTGGCTTCGTCTATCTTAAAACCGATGAAGAGATCCTTTTTGAAAGAACTGGAACCCATGCTGATTTCTTCAAATAGGCATCAAAGATCTTCGATGAAATTCTTTATTTCACGAACATATTTACATCTAGCTCTTCTTTCGTCTACGACTTCCTAGGAGCGCGTTCCTTGCTTTCACGAAGACTTTTTCTGAATAGCTGATCCTTGTATCGCCCTAGCCCTAGTTGGCTTCCACCATGTGACCGACATCAACCATTTTTCATAGTCGGTTGCCTACACGGTTGGTAGTTATTTATTCTAGCTTTTGCTTCACATTTTTTTCCTGAACATGGAGTGCTTCGCTCATTTTATTTTTTGCCCCCCAGCGATCAAGTTGCCAACAATAGTTTTGCTTCTATTTTTTACATTGACATGTGGCACAATAACTTTTTATTCGCCTTTGCGACGATGACAGTTTAAAGTTTCAATGATTTCATTGTGTAAACGCAACAAGCTTGATCGCAAACTTCATAAGTATTTCATCTGTCTGAGCTATGCTAGCTCGTTTAGCCTTAGACAGGTGCTGCATTTCTTGTGAATAAAGGGGAGTGGCCTGTAAACAAAACTTAGCTTCAATTGCCTCTTCTGGCTCAAAGTCCGCTAAAGCTCGATAGATGGTATTAATATTATGAGCAGCAACATTTTCATTTGGCATTTTACTCACAGCGCTCCTGCAGATATCTTCTGTGCGAGCTTATGGATGATGAAATAGGTCTCGGGACTTTGAGGGCAATAGGAAATTCAACCGGCCTGAGATAAAAAACATTCGTTAGATGCTCGCTGTTGTTTGTATTCACAAATAAAATATTTAATCATGCCTATAATGATTAGCAAGCTTCTTTGAAAAAGAAAGTGTTTTTCTCATGAGTCGAGAACATCTTTGTCTAAGGGTATTATTAAATCTTTCAATGTAGCTTGTTTTACCCGACTCTTTACCGACAGGTCTGTGTTGAAGCCAAGGAATGACTTCATAATAAATTGAGAATTTATCTGTATAAAAGAGGGCTTTTTTTTATATCTTCAGGAAGCTTTGCCAATAAGCACTCTGCCGATGCCTTATCTCTTTTCCCCACATGCATAGCTAAAA
>VKHO01000063.1 GCA_011125455.1 Chlamydiales bacterium STE3
GTAGCTTTCTCCAAACCCGGCGTTTTGACTTGCCATGTTGTTTTACTTTCCACTCACCTTCGCCATACACTTTAAGTCCTGTAGAATCAAATACAATATCTCGTGGTCGCTGATGGCTTAACTTCTTTAAGGATTTGCCAAGATCTCTAGCTCGACGGCAAATCTGAGTGTATGAAGGTATGTCTATTTTGAGTCCAAGTAAAGTAACAAGAGAGAGCAAAAATCCTTGTAATGCTCTTAGGGGTGAGCGGTAGACGATTCTGATTAAAAGAGCACATAGGATTGCTTCATCTGAGTAGATCCTAGGTCTGCCCCTTTTCCCAGTTTGATCTGTTTCATGCCATTTACGAGCAGTTTCTTCAGAAAACCATAAAGTTATGCTACCACGCTGAATAAGGGCTTTGTTATAATCCGACCAGTTGCGGATAGGGTATTTTGATTTTGCTGTTAGATCCATCGTGAACCTCAATTTTTTAGTGTGGTAACCAAAAAATTTAATAGATTCACTTTCTCTTTAGCAAGCAGATCCTATCCGCAGCATTTCTTTCACTTTTGCGCATAAATCTCGTCCATAGGATGATTTATGCAACAAGGCCCCTTATAACTCTAGCTGTTCAACTTTAACTTATATCCATAAGTAAAAGGTGGCGATGTCGATGTTAAAGGAACCGCTTCGCTAAGTGCAGGGAATTTAAATTTACTTTTTATATGAGCCAAAAGGAGAATGTTAATCTCCTTATCATTTAAAATTGAAATGGTTCTAGCGGTTGCTTGGTTTTCACCAATCGACCAGTTCCCAAGACCTACACCCGAAGGGTCCTCGACAGGAGGCCAACAAGCAACAGAAACTGTCAACTCCGAAGCAGAAGGAGAAACTATGAATTGAATATAGGGGTTATCAACCTTAAAGATATTAAGGTCTATTTTCTCATCAAATGTAGGAGTTTTAAGCTCAAAATTTTTATCAGAATTTTTGATAGCAATTTCATTAACACTAAGAAAAATCACATCAAGAAACATTAAATCTTCAGCGCTAAGACTGTGTAACGTCTCTTTCAGCATTTTTATTTCTATCTGCTGTTTCAGATTTGCGGGGAATTTTTTTATGTCTTCCAATAAACGCTTAAGGTGCATTTCAAAAAGGGTTTTAGGTGTAAGTTTACTCTTATCTACTGGCAAAGGGGTGTTTGGTTTGGTTTTGCCTAAGTGTTCCAGGGCAATGGTATTAATAGCGACGATTTCTCCTCCTGCAAACAGCTCTCTTGCCCAAATCTGCAATTTCTTTGAACAGAACGTTAACGTTCCAGCAAAAAGGATAATAAGCGCTTGAAGAGCTAATCGTGCGATATTCCTAATCGTTAGTTCCCGATCAACATAAGCGACGAAATGCCGAGAATAGCCCTCATGAACTAGCGGGTCACACTTTGCAGATCTTACAAAACGAGAAACATGTTCAGGACGGCCAATTCTCATAGCATGACTTAGATTCTTGATGTGATCAATAATCACAGTTTTATTCAGGAACACTTTATTAGCAAGTGCTAACTAACCTTTAGATGAACTCCCAATCTTTTGGATTATAATCCCATGATTGAAAAGGGAATTTTGTTTTTCTACAGGGTTAACCTTCTCAATGACTTCTTGATTTAAACCATCTAATACATAATTGTATACGAGAAAATTAATCTCCTCACCGTTAAGGGTAGAAATTTGCCTTGCTTCTTCTTTTGTTTTACCGATTGCCCAATTTCCAACATGGCCCATGCTGAAGCAGTCGATCTCAGGAGGCCAACAAGCAACGGAAACACACAGCGTTAAAGCAGATTCTGAGATTGTAAATTGAACATAGGAGTCGTCTAAGTTTCGAAAGATATTAAAGTCTTCAATTCCCTTCCTATTATATACAGAAATAGTACAAAAAATCTTATCAAGGAATCTTAAATCCTCTTTAGTCAGGCTAACAATCTTTTCCTTAAGTCCTTCTATCCTAAATGCTTCTAGGAAATTAAATAAAGGATCTGACAATATTTTCAAACAATCTCTCACCTTTTGGGCATCAAAGCCATATTGTGCTGAATCTTCCGACTTTTTAATAGCAACAATTTCTCCTCCGGCAAACACTTCTTTTGCCCAAATTCGCCCTCTTTTAAAACACAAGAGTATACCAGCCGTAAATAGAAGGGCAATTGCTTTAAGAGCTAATACCGCTATCTTGCTAATTGTTAACTTTTTATCGACATAGGCTTCGTAGTCTGGACTATAATTTTTTTTAACTAAAGCATCAAATTTTGGGGCTTTCACAAATTTTGGATCAGAAACTACACTAAGTCTCACTTTAACCTCAAAAAAAACTAACCTTACAATAATTTATAAAAAATTTATTCAAATCTAAAGTATAAATTTTATAAATGGAACTTTTTTTTTAATTTATAGACAAGGTTTCGTATTAATTTGCAACAAGCGGAAACAACTTTTCGAGTGACGGCTTTCTAGAAACTCATTTATTAATTTGATTGAACAGATGTATAGAACCTGCGCTTAAATTCGCCTTGTTAAATAGGCGCTTTGAAAGTAGGTTTTGACTGTCAGCTCTAACTATTCGCTATTTTTTAGCTGAGATATTTGGTAAGTCGCTGCTCTTTACTTTTGAATTATGAAAGTCATTCTGGTGGCTGTGCCAGCATTCTTACTGCGCAACAAATAGGGGAAAGCCGGTATTTTTCTCTCGACAGTAGAGGTGAAAAAATATTTTAAGAACTGTTCTATAATCAATACTGCTAATTGTGCACTTTTTATCGATATAAGCTCTAAAGATTTTTGAGTGCAAAAAGCTTCTTTAAATTTGGAGCGGTTCTTTAACTTAAGAACCGCTTCTGGGTAGAATTTAATTGGCAAAAGCCAATTAAGTTCTTGGGGGATCAACTTTTTCGATTATAATCCCATGAATAAAGGGATCACTTTGTTCCCTTGCAATGCTAAATTTTTTATTAATGCCTGAATTTAAACCCCTTGCTACATACTTGCATACGAGAAAATTAATCTCCTCATTGTTAAGAGTGGAAATTTGCCTTGCTTGTTCTTTTGTTTTACCGATCGACCAATTTCCAATATGGCCTTTACCGGAAAGGTCAATCTCAGGAGGCCAACAAGCCACAGAAACTCTCAGCTTAGCAGGTCCAACGACTGTAAATTGAATATAACGATTGGCAACGGTTTCAAAAATCGAAAAATCATCAATCCTTCCCCAATTTTCTCCAAAAATTTCGTCATCTATACTATCAAAAATATCTTCAAATATTTTCAAATCCTTTTTATTGAGGATGTCAATCTTTTTATCAAGCCCTTTTAACTGAGGTTCATCTGGAAAATCGTCCCTAAGTGCGGAGGAGAACTTCTTAAGGTTGTTTCTCTCCCAATCAGATTGCCCTAGCTGCTTTCGAGCAACATTATCAACAGCAACGATTTCTCCTCCTGCACGTATTTCTTTCGCCCAAATTCGTCCTCTTTCAAAACACAACAACATACCAGCGGAAAATAAGAGAGCTCCTGCCTTAAAAGCTAATGCCGCTATCTTGCTAATCGTTAACTTTTTATCGACGTAGGCTTCATAGTTTTCACCATAGGTCTTTTTGACTAAAGTCTTAAACTTTGGAGTTTCCACAAACTTTGAAGTTTCCATCTCTTTTAGGTCCTTAACTGAAACAGATCTCATTTTAACCTCAAAAATAACAAATATTATAATGGTCTAAAAAATTTCATTCAATAATAAAGCGCACATTTTATAAATAGAAATTTTCTTTAATTTATAAATAAGATTTAATAACGATTTGCAAATAATAAGAGCAGATTTCCAGAAACTAATTTATTAATTGGTATTAATTTGATTGAAGAGTTGGATAGAATCTACGACTAAGTGCGCCTTGTTAAATAGGCGTCCTTAAAAGAAGATTTTGGCTTTCAGCCCTAACTATTCTCTATCTTTTAGCTGAAATATTTGGCAATTCGGCCTTGTTGCACAATAGCCCTCACATCGAATTTAAAATAGCAGGTAAATAAAAAAAGCATGGAGTAGTCTGTTTCTGACGAAAGAAAACGGGACTACCCATGCAAAATGAACCGATTTATCGTA